>USOK01000077.1 GCA_900556295.1 uncultured bacterium
ACAAACATAGTATTTGCTTGGAGTTTAGCTTATTACATATTTTAACACATGGCTTGCAAATAAAAAGTTTTTTATTTAATATAAGTTTACTCACATCCTCAAATGTGCTCGGATTCATTACCCGAGCGTAAGAGTAAAGAAAGGCAAAACAAAATGGCAAATATTAAATCTGCTAAAAAAAGAGTATTAATCGCTGAAAGAAATAGATTGAGAAACCAAGCATTCAGAACATCAATCAAAACAGCGGTTAAGAAAGTGTTAGAACTTGCAAAAGCTGAGGACAAAGATGCTTTGAAATCAGCATTGTCAAAAGCATATCAATTATGTGATAAAGCTGTTTCAAAAGGTATTTTGCACAAAAACACAGCTGCAAGAAAAAAATCTAGATTAACTAAAGCTGTAAATAAGTTACAAGCTTAATAGTTATTTGCTAAAGAGTAAAAAGTCTGTCGTTTCAATGAGATGACAGGCTTTTTGTTTGGAATATAATGGAGTGAATTTGTTAGTACTGTAAAGCAAACTTGCAAATTCAAGAAATAACTAAACACAACAGATTACATTTTGGTAAAGGATAAACTCGCAAAACGGAAAAGTATAAAGATTGGAAAATTTGAGTAATATTTGAAAAATTTTTATATTTTTAATATAATTTTTGTATGGATATTAAGAAAATAAAATTGAGAGACTTTGAAATTGGCGGTGACAAGTTGACTATTATTGCCGGTCCTTGTGCTGCTGAAAGTCAAGAAATCCTTGATGAAACAGCTCAAGGTTTAAAGGAAATTACACAAAAGTTAGGCATAAATTATATTTTCAAGTCATCTTTTGACAAAGCAAACCGTTCTTCTATTTATTCTTATAGAGGACCGGGGATGGAAAAAGGACTTGAAATGCTGCAATCGGTTAAGGATAAATATGATTTACCTATCGTTACGGATATTCATGCTCCAGAACAGGCAGAACCGGTTGCTCAAGTTGCTGATATTTTACAAATCCCTGCTTTCTTGTGCAGACAAACGGACTTGCTTGTAGCAGCAGCAAAAACAGGTAAGATTGTAAATATAAAAAAAGGACAATTCTTGGCTCCCGAGCAGATGGGAACACTTGTTAAAAAAGTTGAAGAAGCCGGAAATGATAATATTTTATTGACTGATAGAGGTTGCTCATTTGGATATAATAACCTTGTTGTTGATTATAGAGCTGTACCAATTATGCAACAATTTGGTTATCCGGTTGTGTTTGACGCAACTCATAGTGTTCAACTTCCAGGAGCAAACGGAACTTCTTCAGGTGGAGATAGAAGATTTGTTCCAGTTTTGGCAAAAGCAGCAATGGCAGCAGGTGCTAATGCATTGTTCTTTGAAGTTCATCCAAATCCAGAATGTGCAAAATGTGATGGACCAAATATGTTATTTTTAGATAAGGCAGAAGAAGTTTTCAAGGTATGTAAGGAAATTTTCGAATTGGTGAGAAAGTAATGATTATAAAACAGTTTACAGCAGGACTAATCGAAAATAATATGTATCTTGTGGTGGATGAGAAAACTCAGGAGGCTGTGCTTATTGATGCTCCGCAAGATATTCCAGAATTAAAAAAAACTGTTGAAGAATTAGGGGCTAAGGTTAAGTATATCTTGATTACTCACGGGCATTTTGATCATATTATGGGGTTAACATCTTTGAAAAAATCATTAAAAGCTCCTGCAGTAATTTGTAAAGATGATATTGTTATTTCTGACAATGTAAATGAATTTACACAACTTTTTGGAATGCCTGATATTGTTCCACCTACTTATGAAAAGTTTGCCAAAGATGGTGACATATTGGAAGTTGGTAATATGAAGATAAAAGTTATTCATACTCCCGGACATACTGAAGGTGGAGTTTGCTATCTTATTGAAAACAATTTATTTTCAGGCGATACTTTATTTAAGCAAAGTGTTGGTCGAACTGATTTATACGGAGGAAACTTTGAAAAAATTAAACATAGTGTAAAGGATGTTTTGTTTAATCTTGATGAAAATATAAAAGTTTTTCCCGGACACGGTGATATTACGACAATAGCGTATGAAAAAAAATATAATGAAATAATTTAGAAGGTAATAAAAATGAAAGAACAATTAGAAAAGATATTTGCAAATGCAACTGAAGATTTGTCCAAAGCGGTTTCTATAAATGATTTGGAAGAAATCAGAGGTAAATATTTGAGTCGTAAAGGCGAATTTAATGAAATAAAGAAAAATCTTAAAAATTTGTCTAACGAAGATAAAAGAGTTGTTGGCTCTTTAGCAAATGAGATTACAAAAAAGCTTGAAGAGGGCTTGAAAGCTAAACACGACGAATTCTATAGAAAAGAATTGAATGAAAAATTGAAACAGGAAAGGATTGATGTTACTCTTCCTGGCAAATACACTCAAATGGGTAGAGTTCATCCGTTAACATCTACTACAAACGAAATTACTGCTATTTTCCAAAGTCTTGGATTTTCAGTAGTTCCGCAGGCAAATGCTCCGGAAGTTGAAACGGAATATTTTAACTTTGATGCATTAAATGTACCTAAAGACCACCCTGCTCGTGATGTTCAAGATACTTTCTATACAGAAATTGCAAAAAATGTTGTTTTGAGAAGCCAAACTTCAAACGCTCAAATTCACGCAATGGAAGGCAAAAATCCTCCTATTAGAATTATTTCTCCTGGTAGAGTTTATAGAAACGAAAATATTAATGCTCGTAAAAATAACTTTTTCCATCAAATCGAAGGGCTTTATGTTGATAAAGATATAACTTTTGGTGATTTGAAAGGTGTTTTGAACGAATTTATCAGAACATATTTTGGAGCAAGTCGTCCGACAAGATTTAGAAGTAGTTTCTTCCCATTTACAGAACCATCTGCAGAAGTTGATGTTCAGTGTATTATGTGCGAAGGCAAAGGTTGTAGAACTTGCTCAGGTACAGGCTGGTTAGAAGTCTTGGGATGTGGAATGGTAGACCCGAATGTACTAAGAGGAGTTGGAATTGATCCTGATGTTTATACCGGCTTTGCATTCGGTATGGGTGTAGAAAGATTGGCAATGCTTAAATACGCAATCGACGACATCAGATTATTCTTTAATGACGATGTAAGATTTTTGAAACAGTTCTAAATAGTACATCGATTTAATAAAAAAGACCTCATTAAATTGAGGTCTTTTGGTTTATACTAAGCAAAGTGCTTGGAGTTGAAATTGCGGAATTGTTTCAATTTTCCCATCTTAATGATTATGAAAAAATATTAGATACAATTATAGAAAAGTTGAAATCTGACAAAGATACAACAATTATTACATATAAGTTTTTGAAAAGTTTGGGAAAATTGTAAAATTTTGGTGTTAAAACCCTCTCCCGCATTCGTAATGCTCACTTGAGTTCGCAAACGACTGCTCCCTCTCACAAAGAGAGAGGGTTAAAGTTTATTATATTCTTCTAATATTTTTAACAAAACACCATCAATGTTATTTATAATTTCGTTATCCCAAAATCTTAAAACTTTATATCCTAGCTTATTTAAATTTTCTGTTCTTTTATTATCATATTCAATATTATCAAAATGTTGAGAACCATCTAATTCTATAATTAGTTTTTTAGAAAAAGCCAAAAAATCAACAATATAATTCCCAATAGGAACTTGTCGTCTAAACTTAATCCCTTCAAGACGTTTAGCTCTTACTTTTTGCCACAATATATTTTCACAATCAGTTTGAGTTGTTCTTAAATCTTTTGCATTTGTTAAAGATTTTTTAGAATATATTCTATCCATATTACGATTATATTACAAACATGCCCTCTCTCTTTGTGAGAGGGAGCAGTCGTTTGCGAACTCAAGTGAGCATTACGAATGCGGGAGAGGGTTCACTCAAACTTACTGTACAACCTTATGCAAACCGTGCGGTTTGTCAACATTTCTACCCAATGTTGATGCAATTTCAAGTGCTAAAAGTTGCGAAATCACAACCAAACAGAATGATTTTACTATTTCACTTTCGCATTTTATATCAATGTTGAATTTCGGTGTTAATTTATCGTTTGTACAACCGATTATCGACAATGGTGGATTGTAATCTTCTGTAATTTTACTCAAATTCTTAATTGCAGTGTAGCTTAATTCGTTTACTGAGATATGTACCATTGCGGGTTTGTTGTTTAAAATAGCAACGTGTCCATGCATAAACTCACCCAAAATATTTGAGTAAACATTGATATAAGAAGTTTCTTTGATTTTTAAAGATGCTTCTTTGGCTATTGCATAAGAAATTCCGTCTGCAGTAATTACAATATTTTTAAATTTAGCCAAAAACTTTGCCATTTCTTTTATTTCATGGTGAAGAGCATAAGTTTTTTCAATGTATTCTGGTAAGGTTTTTAGTGCATTAATATAATAAGAAATGTCAATTCCTTTGTGAGAAGCATATTTCAAAACAAGCAGAGTACAGCAAAGCATTTGAGTGGTAAGAGATTTAGTTGCTGCAATACTTTTTTCTTCTCCTGCACAACAGTCGATTTTAAAATCAGAAGCTTCCCAAATAGTTGATCCTTTTTTATTTGTTATACAGAGTGTACGCATTCCAAATTCTTTCGCTTTTTTGAGCGCAGAGTTTGTGTCAGATGTTTCACCCGATTGCGTTATGAACACATATAAAATGTCGTTGTCGTGAGGCACGGCTGCTTTTAGCAAAAATTCGCTTGAATAAATTGCTCTTGCTTCAATTCCTGCTACATTTCCAAATAAGTCTGCAGAAAATCTAGCACAGTGGTAAGAAGAGCCACTTGCAACAAATATAACTTTTTGAATATCAACGGGAATATCAAATAAAATATAATTATCATCGTTAATATGCGTGTCTAGAAGGTTTTTGAGCACATCAGCCTGCTCAAAAATTTCGGTTTCCATACTTGTTTGTTTGTGCGAATTGAACAACATATTTCTCCTATAAATACTTTGACAAATACGTCATTCTGAGTGGTAGTGAAGTATTCCACTCAGAATGACGTTTTGTATTTTTATTCTAACCTAAAATATCTCTTAAAATTTCGTTAACGGCTTTCGGATTAGCTCTGCCTTTAGTTTCTTTCATAACTTGACCAACGAAGAAGCCTAATAGGTTGTTTTTACCGTTTTTGTAAGCTTGAACTTCGTTCGGGTGAGCATCAACGATTTTTTGAGCAATTTCTTTAATAGCACCTGTATCAGAAATTTGGCTCAAACCTCGTTTTTCAACGATTTCAGAAGCTTTTGTGCCATCTTTCATCATGTCGATAATGATTTGTTTTCCGATGTTATTAGAAATTGTATTCTTTTCAATCAAAGAAATCAACTCAACAAGATTTTCAGGAGTTAATTTTGTATCAGTAATTTCTTGTTTTTGTTCTTTTAAGTAAGCTGCAATTTCGCCCATAATGAAGTTTACGGCAATTTTTGGAGATGCGCCGAGATCCAAAACCCTATCAAAGAACAACGCCAATCCCATTTGCTCAACGATAACAGACGCGTCATATTCGCTCAAACCAAGTGACATATAGCGTTCACGTTTAGCTTGCGGAAGTTCAGGCATTTTATCCTTGATTTCTTGAACCCATTCTCTTGATATTTTTAAAGGCATCAAATCTGGTTCTGGGAAGTATCTGTAATCGTGAGCATCTTCTTTGCCACGCATTGAGCGAGTTTCACGAGAATTGTCGTCCCAAAGTCTTGTTTCTTGAACAACTTTACCGCCTTCTTCAACAATTTCGATTTGTCTATCGATTTCATATTCAATAGCACGTTGAAGAGCTGAAAAACTGTTTACGTTCTTGATTTCAGCACGAGTACCGAATTCTTTTGAGCCTTTTGGCATAATTGAAATATTGGCGTCACATCTCATAGAACCTTCTTCAAGGTTACCATCACAAACACCGATGTAACGAACGATATTTCTCAATTCTTCCATATAGTTTCTTGCTTCTTCAGAAGATCTCATATCAGGCTCAGAAACGATTTCTAAAAGTGGAGTTCCGGCTCTGTTCAAGTCAACTAATGAATAAGAAGAGCCTGCAAGTCCGTCAGCCCCAGCGTGAACAAGTTTTCCGGCATCTTCTTCAAGGTGAGCACGTGTGATACCAATTCTTTTGCCTTTAATATCCAAATAACCGTTTACACAAATCGGTTCATCATATTGAGAAATTTGATATCCTTTCGGAAGATCCGGATAAAAATATTGTTTTCTGTCAAATTTACATCTTTCAGGAATTTCGCAATTCAAAGCCAAACCTGTCAAAATCCCCATATTAACACATTCTTTGTTAAGAACAGGCAAAACACCTGGCATACCCAAAGTAATAGGGCTTGTTTCAGAGTTCGGTTCTTTCCCGAATTCACAGCCATCTGGTGCAAAAATCTTTGATTTGGTTTTCAGTTGTGCATGAACTTCCAAACCAATTACAACTTCATATTTATCTCTCAAGTCTTCCATTATTTTCTCCTTTCCAAGCGATTCTTAATATTTATACTAAATTCTTACTCTATACATCTCTTACCTCCTGTTCCTCATACACAATTCATTTGTTTCATAACACCACCACTAAAGAATAGCACAAAAATTAATCATTCTTCAATCCAAGACATCATTCTTTTTTACATATTTTTCTCACACATAACCAAAAGCAAGAGAAAAGAATCTTTTCTGACTTTCAATTCCATCTCCTGCTTCTATATATTCCAATATTTTTTTCACTTTATTTCCAATGAAGTTCATGCAGTTCTCCACTTAAATTCATTCCTGCAAATCCATTCTGTCGCAGTGCTTCATACAACACAATTGCCACCGAATTACCAAGATTCAATGAGCGGATATCTCCGTTCATCGGGATTCTCATACAGTCTTCCTCATTCTCTACAAGAATCTCTTCCGGGATTCCCGCACTCTCTTTTCCGAACATAATATAGCAATCCGGCTCATACTCTACATCTGTATAGACCTTGTGTGCTTTTGTTGTCGCCATATAGATTTTTGCTCCTGGATTCTTTTCAAGAAAATCCTGATAATCGATATAAGTTGTCACGTCAAGATCTTTCCAGTAATCCATACCGGCACGTTTTAATGCTTTCTCATTCAGCTTAAATCCCAATGGCTCGATCAGATGAAGCCTTGTCCCTGTTGCCACACAGGTTCTTCCGATATTCCCGGTATTTGCCGGAATTTCCGGCTCATAAAGTACAATGTTTAACATAATTATCGCCTCTTTTATCTTCTTATTCGTTACTGTTCACACGATGTGCGACCAGCAACGCATCTCGCCATTTTAAATCG
>USOK01000078.1 GCA_900556295.1 uncultured bacterium
TATTCACTACTCACTATTCACTATTAATTAAAATGAACAATCTCAAAAATTTTTCGTTCTATTGATATTAGAAGAAAAACTGTTATAATATTAACTATGAAAAAATTACTATTAATACTCGTGTTACTTTTAATACCAACAATGGTGCAGGCAGAAGATTTGCCTAACGTACAGCTACCATTGAGAGACTACCACGGAATAATTATTCCCGCAGGAACTTTCATCCCCGTGATGAATGCTCAAGAAATCTCTACGCAAAACTGCCAAGAAGGTTACAAAGTCAGATTTATTTCTACTAATGACTTATTTCTTCACGACGCAAATATAATTCCTAAAGACACAGTTTTTTACGGCTATATCGAAAAAATTAATGACCCTGTTATTGGCACAAATGCCTCTATGAAAATTAGAATTTCAAAAATGGCGTACTCTGATGGTTACGAACTCCCACTAAAAGGATATCTTTACACATCAAACAACAACTTATTCGGCGGTGGAATATCAGAACCCGTCAAATACAAACCAATGGCACAAAGACAGATTAGGGTAAAGAAAACTACAATCCAAATGGTTCCATCATACGAACGTAAAATGGGTACACATACAACAATTAAAGCCGGTTCAAACGAAATTATAATCCTGACATCACCAACTTGGATAACACACACCTTAACAAATTGACTTATTATAAATTGTAAAATACAATATATTAAATAGGAGAGGTAAACTATGAAAAAAATCGGATTTATATTAACAGCAATGATTTTAAGTGCAGGAATTACATACGCTGGACAAAATTTTAATGTTCAACAAAATGCAGAAGTTCCTTTGTATCAAGATAAATACTACCCGACTCAAACGGTTAAGGGAAATCAAACCTTGAAAGGAAGCGTTGTAACAGTTCCTGCAGGTCAGAATATGCCTGTAGTTGTGACTACTCCTATCAGCTCTGCAACAATGACAATAGGGCAAAATGTTACTGTAGCATTAGGTTCTGATTTTTATTACAATGGAAACCTAATTGCTCCGGCAGGAAGTACTGTAACAGGCACTGCTATTGAAGTTTCAAAAGCTAAACACGGTAGTATGAATGGGAAACTCTTACTAAGATTTACTCAAATTGTAACACCTTACGGCGTACAAATCCCGATTTCCGCAGTTGTTAAAACAAATGATAACACAGGCGTTTTAATTGGCGGAACAAAAATGGATGTTACAAAAAATTATGGTAAAGATGTTGCTGTTGGAGCTGGAGCTGGCGCTCTTGCAGGTGTAATAATTTCACCTCTTGCGGGTGGAAGTGTTGGTAAAGGAACAGCACTTGCAACAGCAGTTGGTGCTGGCGGTGGCATAGTAAAATCAATTTGGGATAAAGGTAATGACGTTGTAATTCCGGCAAATTCAGCAATTCAATTGACACTTACCCAACCGATTACTGTTAATCCTGCAATATTTAATAACAATTATTAGAAACTTGGGTGATAATTTTATTTTTGGTTTAAAATAGAATTGAACACGAAGTCAGATACTGGGGAAAATAAATGTCCTTACTAGGAAAATATACAGATAATTTAATAGAAGAAGAGCAAAACACAGGTTACGTAACACCAGCCGTGCTAAAAGACGATGAAGATTTGAGTTTAAAGAAATCAATTTTAATCTCAGCAATTCTTCACCCGACGGCACTGGGCGTATGGGGACTTGTAGTTCTTATTCTTGCAATGATGGGAATTACACTTACCATCTTTGAAAAACCAAAACCAAAAACTAACGATATTGAATTCGTTCTTGTTGACAAGGAAGAAACTCCTATAAACAAGAAAACGCCTTATCGTGCAGATATAAATTCTCGTGCAGGCGGTCATCACGACCCTACAAGAAAGGTTTCAATGCCTTCACCTGCTCCGGGAACTCCAAAACAAAATGCGCCAAAATCTCCAAAACCGGCGCAACAACCTGCAACACACCAAAATCCGTTGCAAAAAGTGGTTAAACAAATGACACATCAGGCTCAAACTCCGGCTCCGGCTAAAAAGCATTCACAAACTCCGGCAACGGCAGGACCAAAGAGAGCTGAACAGGCTAAACCGGCACCTCCAACAGCTCGTCCGTCTTTGAAACCGCCTACAACTCCAAGACCGGTTGTGAAACCATCTTCACCTTTCACTGTTCCAGTCCCAAAAGGAGGAACAGGCACAGGCAGATATTCAACAGGGCCAATTAGCGGATCTGGCACGTCTTCAAGAGGCGGTGGTGCTGGCGGAACATCTACATCAGGAAGGGGTTCACATGTTGCAGGACCTTCGCTTGCTCCAACAGGTGGCTCAGGGAACAAAATTGCCAAAGGTGGCGGTGGCGGAACCGGAGGTTACGGTAACCCAGGGCCTGGAAACCCAAATGGCAGACCTGGAATTGACGCAGTCAGAGAACCTGATTTTGGTCCATACATGCGTGAATTACAAAGACGCATCAAGATGAACTGGGATCCACCAAAAGGAAACGAAAGCAAACGTGTAGTCCTATTATTCAAGATTGCTAAAGACGGAAGATTGTTGTCTTGTAGCGTATTCAAGTCATCAGGACTTCCTGGAGCTGATAAAGCAGCGATAAGCGCAGTTCAAGCAACCGCTCCTTTCAGACCGCTTCCGGCAGAATTTAAAGGACCAAGTATTGATATTCAATTTACGTTCGACTACAACGTATTTGGAGCACAAGGGTATCACTAGAAATTTTTCGAGCAAAGCGAGCGTATTGAACTTTTCACTTCTCACGTTTCACTTTTCACTCGACTAAAAAAAATAATCACAAAAGAAAGAGGATAAAAATTATGGAACTATTATGGAACTCAATTGCAATGGATTGGCCGGTATTAACACCAATTTTGATTTGTTCAATTTTGGTAGTCGGCGTTGTAATTAACAGATTTTCTTTTTACAAAAAGAACAAAAGAGATGTTGTATTATTCATCCCTAGGCTTCAAAAAGAATTAGTAAAAAACAACCTTGACGGCGCTCAAAACTTAGCTATTCAATGTGGCGGTGTTATCGGAGAAGTTACAGAAGAAGCTGTTAGAATTTTCTCAGAACAGAAAAACGGATTTTCTCGTTCATTTGATATTGCAGCATCTTTGGCTTCAAGGAAATTGGAAAGTCATTTAACAATCTTAGGTACAATCGGTGGGGTTGCTCCATTTTTAGGTTTGTTTGGAACTGTTGTAAGAATTCTTTTCACATTCCAAGACTTAGCAGCACAAGGGAACCAATCCGCAGCCGTTGCATCAGGTATTGCATCAGCATTGATCGCTACTGCTTTTGGTTTGGGCGTTGCGATTGTTGCAGTAATCTTCTACAACTCATTCCAATCAATCGTAAAACGTTATGAAGACGACTTCCAATTAATCAAATTGTTGTTCTTGAGCTTTGTAGATTCTAACGACGAATCAACAACTCCTAGCAATGCAAATATATCTTTGTAAGAAAGCAGCTATGCAGCTAGGCAGCTAAGCGACTCAGATGCCAAGAGGCATAGAGGCAAAGTCCATTACAAATGCGACTCTCGTCATTGCGAACTATTTAGAAAAGTAAGTTGGATTGGTTAGAAAGCCAAACATCATAAACAACTAAACCGAAACGGTCTTTTCACGTTTCACTTCTCACAAACAAATCAGGCATCGCCTGACAAAAAATTAACAAGGAAACCCAAAATGTCAATGAAAAACAGCAAGGGCAAAGAAGCTCTGTTCACAGAAATAAATATCACACCATTAACAGATATCTTTTTGGTACTGCTAATCATAATGATGGTTGTTGCTCCAACATTCCAGTCCAATGATAGTTCCATAACCGTTCCGGAGATAAACAGCGGAGTTTCTATTGAACAGAAAAATGCGACTGTATCAGTTACCAAAGACGGCAAAATGTACCTTAACGGAACACCTGTTACAGAAGATAGCCTTACAAGCGAATTGACAAACCTTAAACCGCAACTTGAAAAAGCTGAATTAGTGGTTAAGGCAGATGAAAAGGTTAAGAGCGCAAAGATTATGGAAATAATGAATGCAGCACAAGATGCAGAATATAAAAAACTAATCGTTGCCGGCGAACCTTTGAGTAAAAAAGAACAGAAAGAATTGGAAAAGGGTAAGCAGGTAGGTGGCTAAATAGCTGATTAGAGGCAAAGTCCGTTACAGATGCTACTTTCATCATTGCGAACAACTTAGAAAAGTAGGTTGGGCTTACCAGCCCAACATCATAAACAACTAAACCGAAACGGTCTTTTCACTTTTCACGTTTCACAAACAAATCAGGTATCACCTGACAACAAAACCAACACAAGGGAAAACAAAAAATGTCCAGAAACAGAGATACATTCAACGAAATAAATATCACACCATTAACAGATATCTTTTTGGTATTGCTAATTATCATGATGGTAATTGCACCTATGCTTGACCAACAAGGGCTTAATTTGACGGTACCTGAAAATGTTGCCCAAGAACAAGTTCAGAAAGAAACTAAAATTATGACAGTAATGGTCGATTCTGGCGACAAATATTATATTGAAGGTCAAGAAGTTCCGGCAGATGAATTGGAAAGCACTATTAAAGCGCAAGCAAAAAATTATCCGGACGGCGTTTTGATTAAGACCGATGCTGATTCTACCCACGGTGCGATGGTTAAAGTTATGGATAGCGCAAGGAATTCAGGTATAACAAGTATTTCTGTTGACGAAATTTAAGATATCGCACTCAGCTAAAATTCAACAAACAAAAAGTTTAAGCTAGACATTCCATTCAGGGTTTTTGCCGTCTGCAACATCAAAAAACTTACTCATACGTTCGCCAACAGTCGGTTTTTCAAGGTTTTTTTGAAAAATAGTAATCGGTTTTGTCACGTCAACTTGACTTGCCATTGCATCAAGTTTGTCAATTTTCTCTCTAATCGTTTCAAAATGTATAGCCATAATATTCTTCTCTCTCTTATATATAAGAAAAATTTTTGAACAGGCAAATTTCAAAGAAACGTGATTTGTTTACAAAAGTTTATATGACAAAAGACTTTACGCTTCTTTCTTTAAAGTCTACAATTTTTTCATTTTTGCGTTATAATGAGGGAAGTTAGATAGATATAAAGAGGGCGGTGTTTAATGAATAAAAGTCAAACTGCAGGAATGTATATCGTGTTGGCAATAGTTGTCATACTATTTGCTTCTTCGGTATTCATGTCAGAACCTACTACAAAGGTCTCTGAAATTTCTTATTCAAACTTTTTAACAAGGTTGGATAAAGGTGAATTCAAAAAAATTGAAAAATCAGATGATTTTTTGGTTGCTATTCCAAAAGTACAACCAGAAGCAAAGGAACAAAAGACGATTGCTCCTACAATGAACAACCCGTTTGGCGTTCCAGAAACAGCTAAAGCACCAACTTTAAAATATAAAGTTTTAACCCCAACTTATGACCCGGAATTAATGAAACGATTAGATGCATCCGATGCCGATATTCAGGTTACAAGAGCTTCTGAATCTTCTAAAACTATTGGCAATTTATTAAGCTATTTATTATTACCAATTTTATTCTTAGTATTTCTTGCGGTTATGGCGAAAAGCATTCAGGCAGGCGGTTCTCAGGCAATGTCTTTTGGAAAAAGTAAAGCTAAAATGCTTTTAGACAGCAAAGTTAAAACAACTTTCAAAGACGTCGCAGGCATTGATGAAGAGAAAAAAGAACTTGAAGAAATCGTCGACTTCTTAAAAAACGGCGACAAATACATAAAACTCGGGGCAAGAATTCCAAAAGGCGTACTTCTTGTAGGACCTCCGGGGACAGGTAAAACCTTGATGGCAAAAGCCGTTGCAGGGGAAGCAGGCGTTCCATTCTTCTCTATAAGCGGTTCTGACTTCGTTGAAATGTTCGTCGGTGTTGGTGCAAGTCGTGTTAGAGATTTGTTTGAACAAGCGAAAAAACATCAACCTTGTATTATTTTTATTGATGAAATTGATGCCGTGGGTCGTCAAAGAGGCGCCGGAATGGGCGGTGGACACGACGAAAGAGAACAAACTCTTAACCAATTGCTTGTTGAAATGGACGGTTTTGATGAAAACACAAACATCATCGTAATCGCAGCAACAAACAGACCTGACATTTTGGATAACGCACTTTTAAGACCTGGGCGTTTCGACAGACAGATTTACATCAATGCTCCAGATGTTCGTGGCAGAGAACAGATTCTAAAAGTTCACGCAAAAAATAAACAACTTGAGCCGGAAGTTGATTTAAAAACCCTTGCAAAACGTACTCCAGGCTTTACCGGCGCAGATTTGCAAAACTTATTGAACGAAGCAGCTCTACTTGCTGCAAGAAATAATAAAGACAAAATTTCAATGGGTGACATTGACAATTCAATCGACAGAGTAATTGCCGGTATTGAAAAGAAAAGTAAAGTTTTAACAGACGAAGACAAAGAGTTAACATCTTATCACGAAGTTGGTCACGCATTGCTTGCAAAACTTTTGAAAGATGCGGACGAACTTCATAAAGTATCAATTATTCCAAGAGGTTATGCACTTGGGGTAACTTGGACAAAACCTAAAGATGAAAAAGTTCATACAAACAAAGCTAAATTGCTTGCACAAATTACTGTATCTCTTGGCGGTCGTGCTGCAGAAGAAATTATATACGGCAAAGACAGAGTAAGCACTGGTGCATCTCAAGACCTTATCAATGTAACAAATATCGCCAGAAAAATGGTTACAGCTTGGGGGATGTCAGACAGATTGGGTAACATGGCATACGGCAAAAACCAAGAAAACGTATTTATGGGCAGAGATTTCGGGCATCAAAGGGATTATTCTGAACAGGTAGCATTTGAAATCGACGAAGAAATGAAACGCATTGTTGACGAGAAATATGAAGAAGCTAAAAATATGCTTGCTTCAAATCGTGATATGTTAGAAGCAATTGCCAAAGAACTTCTTGACAAAGAAACAATTGATGCAGAAGAGTTCCAAGATATTATGAACAGAGTAGAACATCAAAGAAATAGTTAAATTTTTTAATAATGTTGTTTAAACAAAAAAGGTACGAGGTATCGTACCTTTTTTGTTATTTAGGGTAGTTATTTCCTTAAATAGTCGCAATTCATGTCATTTTAAAAGAGCAGAAAATCTAGCTGTCAGCGTAGATATTGTTATTTAATAGGCATTGATAGATTCTGAATAGCAAGAAAAATTA
>USOK01000079.1 GCA_900556295.1 uncultured bacterium
GCTTGATAGTTTGGTAGAAAAAGGAAAAATTAAATCAAATAGTTATTTATATCTTGTTGATGATGGCTCAAAAGACAGAACATGGAGTCTGATTGTTGCTCTTAACCAAATAGATAAACGTGTTAAAGCGTTAAAATTTATTAGGAATTTTGGAAATCAAAAAGCTCTTATTGCAGGATTAGAGGGAGTTAGAGCTATTGGGTGTGACTGCGCTGTTTCTATTGATGCGGATTTGCAACAGGATGAAAATTCTATTGAAATATTTGTAGATGAATATATGAAAGGAGCAGATATCGTTTCCGGTATCAGAAATGATAGAAAAACAGATTCTTTCTTTAAAAAATTTACTGCACTTGCATTTTATAAGACAATGAATATTTTGGGAGCTAAAATTCCGCCAAATCATTCTGATTACAGACTTGTTAGTAAAAAGGCTCTTGATATTATGGAACTTTATCCTGAAAAATATTTATTTTTAAGAGGTTTTTTCAATGAAGTCGGGTTAAAAACTTCTTATGTTCAATTTAATGTAAAACCTAGGATGGCAGGACAGTCTAAGTTTAATTTTGTATCACTTATGGGGCTAGCGTTAAATGGAATAACTTCTTACAGTGTTGTTCCACTTAGATTTGTAACTGTTTTAGGTTTTTGTATGGCTTTATTTGGCTTTTTGGTAGGTGTCGAAACAGTTATTGAAAAAATATTTTGGCATAATTCCCCAAACGGCTGGGCAACAACTATTATTTTGCTTTGTGTATTTGGTGGTATTCAGCTATTCTGTCTTGGTTTGATTGGAGAATATGTCGGACAAGTTTATAGAGAAGTCAAAGGCAGACCTCGTTACATAAAAGATATTGAATTAAAATAAAATAGGTTAAAAGATTAGTTAAAAATAAATTAAAACCGTGCCACTGTCTATCGAACTCGTAAAATAAAATCTTTAAATATACCATCTCTTTTTACAAATAAGACACCCGCAAAGATTGCCTTAGTGCTGCTATGTTTCCATCCTGACACGGTTCGGCAGATTACGCCATCCTAAGTCTAAACGTCAACAATAATATATTTATTAAAATTATTTTCCGAACCCTCACAACAGGCTCTGCACCCCGCATTGACTTCGGGTCAAGAGATTGCAATTCCCCGTGGAGCACGGCAATTATAAATATAACATAAAAACGGATTAATTTTCAAATCTTTTTAAATTTTAATTGGTTAATTTTGTAATTAGGAACGGTAATTCATTGAAAAATAGCGGAACATCGCTCGTTTTTGTCGTCCAACCAGCCCAAACTATTCCAGGGAATTTTTTACTGTTCATATCCGCAAGCATTGCTTCAAAATTTGATTTTTGAGATTTAATTGTTTTTAAGTTTGTTAGTTTGGCAATATCCCCAAGGTTAATTACAGTATATTTTTTTTGTTCTTTATAAAGCTTTTGTCCTTTGTCTAATGCATTGAACACTTGCTTCATTATTTCGTTGTTTTTTAATTTATGAGTAAACTTTTTGCCGGCAGAATTAGTTCTGGTCGAGCTGTGTGAAATTGTAATAGTATTAATTCCGAGTTCTTTAACGTGTTCCATAAAAGCGTCCATTATATTGGTAAGTTTTTCACTACTTCTATCGGTGAGAATTACTCCTGATTTAAGTTTTTTTACGTAAGTACCTTCTTTGTCGCCATTAATTGCGCATTTTATTGGGTACAAAACTTGAGATTTAAGTTCCTCAACTGTTGCTTTAAAACCGTTAATTTTATTTAAGCCCTTTGTTTTATCTGCAAGTTCAACAATGTTTTGCGGGCTTTTTTTAGGGCCTTTTATATTAAAAAGAGTTATGAGTACAGCAGAAAGAGCAAGAAATGCTGTTGCAACCTTTATTCCATGATTTTTATTTTTAGGTTGTTCAGGTTTAATATCTGCAGTGTAAAAATACGGAAGATTTTCTTCCTGTCTGTTTTTTACCTGGGAACTCGTGAATGCAAAAGAAACCGCTTGGACTTTCATAATAGTATATTAATACCTGAAAATATATTTTTTGATAGTTTATTAAGAAAAATTTACGAAAATTAATAGCCGATTGGTTAATACAAAAATAAATTCAACAAATTAATAATGCTTATGAAAGGAGAATCTAATGGAAAAATTAGATTTGTATAAGTGTGAAGTCTGTGGAAATATTGTTCAAACCCTTTTTATAGGCGGGGGAGAGCTGGTTTGTTGCGGACAACCGATGAAAAAAATAGAAATTCAAACAAAAGAAAATGCAATGCTGGAAAAACATGTTCCGGTATTTGTTAAAGATGAAAATGGAATTGATGAAATTCGAGTAGGAGAAATTCTGCATCCTATGACAGAAGAACATCATATAACGTTTATTGAAACGTTTTCTGAGGACAAAAATTATGTACAAATGAAGTTTTTATACGCCAATGATGAGCCAAAGATGATTTTGCACGAAAAAACTCCCAAAATGGTTGCAAGAGAACTTTGTAATATTCATGGCTTATGGGAGGGAAATAATGATTAACGAAAAGGTTCAAAATGTTCTTAATGCACAGATTAACAAAGAATTTTATTCAGCTTATTTATATCTTGCTATGTCTGCTTTTTTTGACGAAATTGGTTTGTTGGGTTTTGCAAATTGGACCAAAGTTCAAGCAAGAGAAGAAATGGATCATGGAATGATAATATTTAATTATATTATTGAACGTGATGGAACGGTTGAGTTATCTCATATTGATTCTCCAGACAGGAATTTTATAAAACCATTACAAGTATTTGAAAAAATACTAGAACACGAAAAATATGTGACAGAAAGTATTAATTGTGTGGCTTCAATGAGCGATGAAGAATGCGATTTCGCGACTCGTCACTTTATTAATTGGTACATCTCTGAGCAGGTTGAAGAAGAAGCTAATGCTCGTGATGTAATAGATAAACTAAAACTTTTTGGAGATGATTGTACGGCACTTTACCTTTTGGATAAAGAACTTGGAGAGAGAAAATATCGGGAACATTTTTACAGTTAAGTGAGAAGTGAAAAGTGAATTGTGAAAAGACCATTTCGTTCGCTAATGCTCATAAAAAATTTTTTATATTATGCGAAGTATTGATTTAGACTTTTCACTTTTCACGTTTCACTTCTCACATGTTGGCAATTATTGCAATTTTGTAAACAATTTGTCCTCATTGCTAAAATAGCTTAATATATAAGTATGAAAAACAGTAAAATAGTAGTAGTAGATGATGAAAAAATGGTTACTTCAGCTTTTAAGGCTTTATTTAAAGTTGAAGGCTATTCTGATATACACTTATTTAATAATCCTAAAGAAGCTGTGGAATTTTTAAAAGAAAATATACCTGATTTGGTTATTTCTGACTTTATGATGCCAGAGATGAATGGGTTGGAGTTTTTGACAGAGGCAAAAAAACTTCACCCGGAAGTTAGTATGATTTTATTAACCGGTTATGCTGATAAAGAGAATGCAATTAAAGCAATTAATGAAATTGGTTTGTATAAATATATCGAAAAACCTTGGGACAATGACGACTTGATGATGAATATCAAAAATGGTATTGAAAGAAGTCATTTGTTAGAAAATTTGCGGAATAAAATTAGTGAACTTGAAATTGCCAAAAAACAACTTCAAGATTATTCAGAAAATTTAGAAAAAATTGTTGCAGAACGTACTGCAGACCTTTCAGAAGCTAATAAAAAATTGTCAGGTATAATTAACTATTGTGCCGATGGAATTATCATTGTAGATGGTGAAGGACGTATTTTGCAGGTTAATCCTACATGTGAAAATATGGTTGGTTTATCTGCTTCTGCTCTTTGCAAAAAGAAAATTCAAGAAATAGCGTATTCAAATGTAAAAGAATTTAATTCTGCTAAAGATAATAAATCTGGAGAAATATTTGGACTAAGTGATGAAAATTCTGAAATATTGTTAAGAGATTATTTTGTAGTAAATGCATTGAGTGGAATTCATACGCCTGTAGAGATGAGTTTTGCTGAGATTTCTTCTGAAGATGATAAGAATAATAAGTTTGTTGGCGTTATCAGAGATGTTAGTGTTCAAAAAGAAACTGAAAAATTAAGAGATGATTTTATTGCAACACTTACGCATGATATGAGGACTCCTCTATTAGCTGCAATTCAGACTTTAAAGTTCTTTTTAGAAGGCGCAATTGGGGAGCTTGATGAAAAACAAAAAGTTCTTCTGTCCACAATGTTGCAAAGTAACGAAGATTTGTTAGGATTGGTAAATGCTTTATTAGAGGTTTATAGGTTTGAGAGTGGTAAGTTAACTTTGTGCCAAACAGTTTTCCCTGTAAAAGATTTGGTAGAACAATGTTATTCAGAATTAAAACCACTGGCTGAAAAGAAGGATATAGATTTTTCTTTAACTTTTGAGCTAGAAGATAAGCTTCATATAACGGCTGATAGAGCTGAGATCAAACGAGTTATAACGAATTTATGTGGAAATGCCCTGAATTATACAAATAAAGGAGGATGTGTCAAAGTCTTGGCAAAAGCTCAAAGTGGTGATTTTATATTTTCTGTAACGGATAACGGAAATGGAATCCCGCAGAGTGATATTCCTAATTTGTTTAAACGTTTTTCTCAAGGAACAGCAAGAAAACGTTCAACAGGAACTGGTTTGGGCTTATATTTGTCTAGACAAATTATAGAAGCTCATAACGGAAAAATTTGGGTAGATAGTAAAGTAGATAAAGGAAGTGAATTTTCATTCTTATTAACAGATGTTGTCGTGGATGGAAAAACAAAAGAAAGACAGGTTTCAAATGGCTAAAAACGTCAGAGTTCTTATTGTAGAAGATCATGATATGGCGAGAATGGGTTTATCAGTTGTTTTAGGAAACAACGAGAGAATAGAAGTTGTTGGTATGTCTGCTGATGGTCAGGATGGCGTTGATAAAGCTCTTGAACTTATTCCAGATGTTGTAATTATGGACATTGGTCTGCCTACAATCGATGGAATTGAAGCTACTAAAAGAATTAAATCCCAAAATACAAAGATTAAGGTTTTGATGTATACATCAAGAGAAGATGAAGATGATATTTTTGATTCTTTTAAGGCTGGAGCAGATGGTTATATTACGAAAGGGTCAACGGCAGAACAAACAGTTTCTGCAGTATTGGCAGTATCAGAAGGAGCAGGCTGGCTTGATCCAGCGATAGCAAAAGTCGTTTTGACAAATGTTAGAAAGTCTTCTGCAAATACAGAAAAAAGAGGTGAAATAAATTATAAGTTAGGCAAAAACTTATACGGCTTAACTGAGCGAGAAATGGAAGTTTTGGCGCTAATTGTTGACGGCTTAACAAATCCTCAGATTGCAGAGAAATTAGTTATTACAATTTCTACGACAAAAACCCATGTTCACAGTATTTTGCAAAAATTGTATGTAAATACTCGTTCTAAGGCAATTTCTACCGCAATGAAAGAGGGATTAGTTTAATGTTATATGCCTTATTAGGTGTAGCTGCTGCGTTTTGTGCATTTATTCAATGGGGTGATGAAATTCCTGTACCCTATATTGATAAAAATCAAACAAAACAAGAGGCTAAGTATATTCATCAGGTTAACAAGCGAGAAGAAAAAGAAAAGTATGAGCGTGCAAAACTAAATCGTACGCCGTCAGGCTATATGACAGTAGAAGAATATGAAGAACTCTCTGCTCCAAAGGATAAGATGACTATGGATATTGAAATTCCTAAAGTTCCAACGCCTGCAGATATGTTCTATGTTCCCCAACCGAATTATAAAATTGTCCGTTATAACAATCCACCAGGAAGTCCTGAGATAACCATAACAGACACTTTATATAAAAGATGGCAACAGAATGCGCAGGGGGTTGTTTCTCCTGATTTTACAAGATTAGTTTATCCGGCAGTTTACTATTATCCCAATAGTGGTTCTACGGCTTGTGATTTGTTTGTTATTAATCTTGAGCAAGCTAAATCAAATATGGATAAAATTTTGACTGCAAACACTGTTCATAGACTGTCAGAACCGATTCTATCAACCGAAAAAAGTAACGATAATAACTTCACATTCAGAACTTTAACTCCGGTGGACTTTACGCCTGATGGAACAAAATTATTAGTAAAAGAAAAAGTGGGCAATACTCGTGATGGAATTTGGAAAACTACTCCTATTGTATACGATTTTTCTGTAAATAATTCTTATAATTTAACTGAAGTTAGAGATGCTATTACTTATTATTGGCATGAAACTAAAGGGTTAAATTTAAATGATAAACGTTGGGATATTTATCCGCTAGGTTTTTCTGCAAGCAATCCCAATTGGGTTGTGGTTAATGCGGTCGCTTATACAGGCAGTACGCCTGTAAATTTGGGGACTTGGATAATTACAGCGAAAGGGGAGAATCCTAGATTAATGACAATGAATAACAGTTCTTCAGTGCAAATTGGTATGAACGGTTATAAGCTTGTAAAAGATGGGGTTGTTCCTCCTGCAATTACAGAAAAAGAAGAACAACAACTTAAACGAGTTGAAAAAGCTACTGAAAAACAGAAAAAAGCAAAGGATAAGGCAGAAGTTAAGGCTCTCAAAAATTCTTACAAAGCTAAAATAAAAGAAATGAATGCTGAATTTAAAGAATCTCAAAAGGATTATGCTTTGCGTGAAAAAATACAAAGTACAACTTCAGGCAACGAAGCAATTGAAAAATATAAAGAAATTAAGGCAGAGCAAGAAAACAAAAAAGAAGCTGAACTATGGAAACAAAAGGCAAAAGAATTGAAAGAGCTTCAAAAACAAAAAGCTAAAGAGGCTAAACAAAAGTCGAAAGAGTAGTCTATTTGTGTGTTGGAAAATTAATCATTTTTAATTTTTCATAACGCGATAAACTTTTAATTCTTGCTTCTTCTTTCATTGCTTCTGATTTTGTTGGAAATTCTTTCTGGTAAACTACTTTTATAGGTTTGTGTGCTCGTGTATATTTTGCACCTTTCCCTTCCAAATGAGCCTGAAAACGTTTCTCTACGTTATCAGTATATCCGCAATATAATGTATTCTGCTCAGTGAGGAGAATGTATGTGTAATATTTTTTTTTCATATATATATTTA
>USOK01000080.1 GCA_900556295.1 uncultured bacterium
TTTAAAAATATAAGGAAGTTTCCACAAATTTTTTGAGCAGAAATTATCTGCAAATGCAAGGAATATGTAATATACTCCGGCAGATAATATGAAAAGAGTGCAGATAATTATTATAGGCAATACTATTATGTGTGTGTAAACATAAGAAAGTATTGCCAGTAAAATTACTATAATTGCATAAATAGCCCAACCAACATTAAGTTTTATCATTCCCCAGATGATGTTTTTGTTAAATTCTTTTATAGAAGGTAATACGCTATTATTTATGTTGTGAATTGCGTTGTGTAAAAATTGCAGGCTGTACAGTCCGATAAGAAATCCGAAAAATAAGTCTATGGGGTTGTCTTTTGCCCTGCCATTCCCAAATTTTATATCGAATGATGTTGACATTACAGTCCAAAGAAAAGCTGTCAATAATAGCCAAATGTGTGCTTTTTTGTTTTCAAAAACTTTTTTATAACTATCAATTATTTCGCTCATAATTTCTCCTCAAACTTTATTATACCAGTTTTTACAGTGATTGCAATATATAATCAACTAAATTTTTCTTTTTCGTGTTAAACTTGTTCTATGGATACAGAAATTAAACAACAATTATCAAACTTAAAAATTAGATTTGAAAAAATAAAGGAGTGTCTTTGACACTACTAAATTAAAGTCAGATTTGCAAGAGTTAGAAGAAGAGATGCAAAAGCCTGAAATTTGGGCTAATCAGAAAAAGGCATCTGAATTGGGAACTCAAATTCGTGATGTAAAAGATAATCTTGAATTTCTAAAAAAATGGCAAGATGTAATTGATGATACAGAAACTGCGCTAGAAATTGCAGATGAAGAACTTTTGACAGAGGCTGTTGAACAATTAAATGCTATGGAAAGGGCACTAGAAAAGTTTGAAGTTAAGCAAATGCTAAGCGGAGAATATGATGAAGCAGATGTTATTTTAACGATTAATGCCGGTGCAGGAGGTACGGATGCTCAAGACTGGGCAAGTTTAATGCTCAGAATGTATATGCGTTGGGCGGAAAGTCATGATTGGAAAGTCGAACTTTTGGATAAATTGGATGGTGATGAAGCCGGAATAAAATCTGCAACAATAAAGATTACAGGAAAATTCGCTTATGGCTACGCGAAAGCTGAAAGGAGTTCACAGGCTTGTTAGAATATCTCCTTTCAATGCAAATGGCAAACGTCAAACAAGTTTTGCTTCAGTAGAAGTTTCTCCAATAATAGAGGATTTTGAAAAAACTATTACAATTCCACCGGAAGATTTGGAAATAGATACAATGCGTTCAGGTGGTGCAGGCGGGCAGAATGTTAATAAAGTAGAAACAGCAGTCCGAATTTTGCATAAACCTACTGGAATTGTTGTAAAGTGTCAACAGGAGCGTTCTCAGCTTCAGAATAAAGAAAATGCTATGCAGATTTTGGCATCAAAATTGTTGGCAATTAAGCAAGCTGAACATGAAAAGAAATTGGCAGAATTAAAAGGCGAAAATGTTGATATAAATTTTGGTTCTCAAATAAGATCGTATGTATTCCATCCATACAAAATGGTTAAAGATCATAGAACAAATTACGAAGTTGGTAATGTTGATGCAGTAATGGATGGTGATTTGGATGGCTTTGTAGAGGCATATTTAAGAGGTTAATAGTCAAAACTCTTAATTTTTAGTAATATAAAGGCAATTTGTCGTTAAAAAAATACTTTATATATGGGTAGGTAGAAGTATGTCCATAGATAAAGTGTCATTATCACAATATAACAATTATGGTTATCATCCTCAAAAGAAAAAGGATGATGAACTTAATCCTGTCGAAAAAACAGTTGTGAATAGTGTTGCGCCGGCACGTAGACTTTATGATATTCCTGGAATGATTAAAAGCGGGGATACAATTGCCGCTGCAGGACTTGCAGGTTTGACAATTGTGAGTTTGCCTGAAGATTGCAGAGATTTGAAAGCTGCTTACAATCATTCTGCGTGTGTTTTGAGAAAACGAAAAATTTCTGCACCTTACAATTACCACAAATATCAGCATGATTTCTCTTTTTTCAGGGGAACACTTTTACACGAAGTAATGAAGCGTGTAAAATCTGACCGAGGCAAAAAGATTGTTGATAAGTTGTATGGAGCAGATGTAACTCTGTATAATACAAAGTTTGGCAAATGGATTCAGAGCAAACTTGGCATAACTAATGGAAAAGCTGTTAAATCGTTGGTCAAAAACTTGTATGGTAAAGAGGTTCCGGTACAAGAAATTGTTGTAAAAAAAGATGTTTTAGGCTTAAAAGAACTTACAGGTAGGGCAATGAAGAGAACATCGCTCCTTGGTGTTGTGTTCATGGGGTTGTTGGAGCTGCCAAAGATTATAAAATCACTTTCTAAAGGAGAGGATGCGCAAGGAAAAGCAAAATCTTTCGCGAAACAAACTGGAAAATCTTCATTAAATGTTCTTGGTGTAACTGTAGGCATGGGGTATTTAGGCGCAATTGGTGCTAAAAAATACGGAGCACTCGGTTCATTAGTCGGTATGGGATTAGGTGTAATTGCAGGTGCCGGAACTTCAAAATGGATTCAAAATCAATTTAAATCTAACGATTAGTAAAGCCCATATTTATATCCTTTATTTTCACTGAAATTTTTTTAGGTGTTATTGATACAAAATCCCATTCATAGACAAATCCGTTATCTGCTTCAGAAGTTTTTACTGCTTGTGAAAGAATTGAATATGTATTTTTTTTTATTGGTTTATATTTATAGAAATTTGATAATCTTGGATTAAAGAAGGTAATGTCATGGCTGCTACAATTCCGACAATTCCTAGTGTTATAAGAACTTCTGCTAAAGTAAAAGCTTGTTTTATCCTGTAATACCTTTCTATAATAATTCTTCGCTATGTAGGTCTGTTCCGCCGGTTTTAATTAAGTTGTATTTGTCAGCAATGTTTTTAACTGTTTCTACGGTGTGGAATTTTATAATTCCTCTGTGACGTCTATATGGATAATAAACTTCTATGCCATCAAGTCCGTAAGATATTAATTTTTTCACAAATTTATCTAAACTTATTGCCCAACAGCAGGCAGGGTGCGCAAGAACAGCTATTCCTCCGGCATCATGTATTGCTTTAATAAGTTTTTTTATATCTCGTTTTGCAAAAATTCGAACAATATCAAGTTCGGTTTCTTTTTTGTTTTTCGCACAAAAAGCTTGTAATTCTGTATTGTTAACGTCAATTCCATAAGCCAAAAGATGTAAAAATACGTATCCACACCAAACGTCAAATTCTACAGCTGGAACAAGGATTTCATCTTGAATTTGTTTGTGAGCTTCAAATGTATTGTGGTCACAAATTGCAATTTTTTTATAACCTTTTTCTTTGGCTTGGCGGATTATATCAAATGCGTCTGCTTTCCCATCGGAAAAAGTTGTGTGTATATGTAAATTTACTCTGTTATTTTCAAAATCTTCTTTAGTAAAATTTTTGATTTCATCTTGATACGGACTTTTCACTATTCACTTCTCACTATTCACTTAATCATGTTTGTACTAAAATAATTGTACAATAAAAAGGAGAGTTATGGCGAACAAAAGTGTTTGGTTAGTATTTTTTGAAGGTATAAAAATTTATGTTTTGAATATTCATAAATTCTTGTTGTATATGGCTTTCCCTGTATTAGGACAGATTGTCGGATTGTTCTTGATTTTTGGTTTGACGTTTTGGTTTACGCAGAACATGCAAGATATTGCCGTAAAATATCAATCTTTAAATAATATGTCTACAATGATTACACTAATTGTTGTTTCGGTAATTCCAGGATTGTTAATATTAATAAAAGCTTTTTGGGATTACTTGGTCGCATTTGTAGCATTGAACTCTATGACAGAAGGTTATATGAATACCGGAAGAGTGTACGATTTTAAGGCACATAATTCTGTTGCTACTCAAAAGCCTTTTTCTTTTATTGCGATTTGGTTTTTGATTAGTATAATGTCAATTGTGGGAATAATCCCATTTTTTATGATAATTGGTGCAATATTTTTTGTTTATTTTTGTTTGGTATTTCAAGTATTTACTTTTGAAAACGGACTTTCACCTGTTGGATATTTTAGACGCAGTTTAGAATTAGTAAAAGGTAATTTTGCAAGAACTTTTGCATTGATGGCTATTTTAACAATTTTGACATATTGTTTGTTAGTTCAAGGGCTTGGAGTCCTTTTTGATGCTTTTAATTGGACTAAGATGTTAGAAAAAATGTTTGAAGCTTGGGCATTCACTCTTCCGCTTGAATTAGTAAAAGTTGTTGACGTTACTCCGGCTATGGTTGGTTCGGCTCTTGTTAAATGTTTGATATCATTTGTTGTTGTTGGTTTTACGATGCCTTTGAGAAGTATTTGTTGGTCTTTATGGTACAATTGTCTTGCAGAGGATGACAAACCGGCAAGTGCTGTGAAAAAAACTCGTAAACGTTCTATAAAAAAATCTAATGGTGGACAAAAGCCCGTTGCAAAAACTTTCAAAATAGAAAAACGAGGAATTGATCCTGAAATAATCAGACGTGCGAGATTGGAAGATGACGAGTATTAATTATGTTTATCTGTAAAAATTGTAAATCAGTAGATAAATTTGAATTGATGTTTTCACCGGATTATAGAGGTGAAAAAGTTTTTTTACAGGAGTATAACCAAAATGGTGAAATAGAAATTACTGTTGACGGATATAAATTTGTACCGGATTTACAGTTTATGAACGAACATGCTGTATGCAAATATTGCGGTCAAATATATATGTGGGATTACGAAGTTAATAAGAATCAATAGAAAATAAATTGAAAGGCAAGTATGAAAAGAGAAAATCGTGCAAATAATGAAATGAGAGAAATAAGATTTACTAAAGATTTCACAAAACATGCATTAGGTTCTGTTTTGGTAGAGTTTGGTGATACAAGGGTTATAACAACTGCATCAGTTGAAGAAGTTAAACCGAAATGGATGGATAAAGAAGATGCCCGAGGATGGGTTACTGCAGAATATTCCCTATTGCCTTCTGCTCCGAATACAAGATGCCAAAGAGAAAGAACAAAGGTGTCAGGTAGAACTCAAGAAATTCAAAGACTTATTGGCAGAAGTTTGAGAGCTTGTGTTGATCTGACTAAAATGCCTGATTTGACTATAACAATTGATGCTGATGTAATACAAGCTGATGGTGGAACAAGAACAGCTAGTATTTGTGGTGGTTTTTTAGCATTAAAAATTGCAGTAGAAAAGTTGTTGGCAAATGAGAAATTAAAAGAAAATCCGATTATTGAACCAATAGGTGCAATATCTGCCGGAATTGTTGATGGAGAAGTTCGATTGGATTTGGATTATATTGAAGACTCGCATGCGCAAGTTGATAGTAACATTGTCTTAACAAAAAGTGGAAAGATTATAGAGTTCCAAACAACCGCAGAGGGAGCACCTTACGAACAATCTCAGATGATGGAAATTTTTAATACAGCGCATGAAGGAATAAAAAAAATAGTTGATATGTATGACAAAGTTTAGTATAATGTTCGCATAATTAAGATGGAGGCTATAAAAATGAAAAAATTATTAATTGCATCATTAACATTAGTAATGATTTCGTCAACTGCAATTGCTGCGACGACTACTGCGAAATCAACAACAACTCAATCAACCTATACAGAACAGTTTATTCAAAAACATACACAGAGAATAACTGATGCTGAAAAGAAATTGCAAGATAGACAAAAAGCAAATGAAGACGCTTGGAACAAAAAACATGAACAATTAAAAAAAGATGCTCAAGCAAGACAAGATGCTTGGAATAAACAAAAAGAACAATTAAAAAAGGATGCTCAAGCAAGACAAGATGCTCGTTTGAAACAGCAACAAGAATGGAAAAACAAAGTTGAAGCTCAAAAGAAAGCTAATGAAGAAGCTTCAAAAGCAAGACAAAAGAAATTACAAGAAAAAAGAGATTTGTTTAACAAATTGATTTCAGAATAAGGAGAACAATATGAAAAAGAAATTAGCAACATTAATGGCAGTTATGGTTATGACAATGATGACAGTTTCTGCAGCAGAAACTCAAGGACCTGTATCAAGATGGTTAGACAATGTAACAGGTAAAGTAGCTAAAAAAGAACAATCTGTAAACAAAAAATCACAAGCAGAACAACAAAAAATCGCTGCTAAGAAAAAAGCTCAACAAGAAAAAATTGCAAAACAAAAAGCGAAAGCTCAACAAAAGAAATTAGAAAATCAAAAAAAAGCAGCAGAACATCAAAAGAAAGTTGAGACAAAGAAAAAACAACTTAAAGATTTGTTTACAATTGACAAATAATAACAAAAAAGGCTCTCAAAAGGGAGCCTTTTTTATGAATTAACTAAAGTTTAATTATCAAGTGATTCAAAATGAGCTTTGATCGGGTCGTTTCCAAATATTTTTGCATTTGTCTCTGCTTTTTCTGCTTTAGATTTTTCAAATGCTTTTTTTAGAAATTTTATTCTCTTTTGAGTATTTTCAATAAGTGCATTGTTTACTTTGTTGGGTTGTCCATTTTTAGCTCTGTATAGAGTTTCTGTCGCACTTCTTATGTTTTTGCTAATTGTGTTGGTTTTTGCGTTCGTTTTTTCAGTTAGTTTCCCTGCTTTAAAAATGATTGCAAGAGATTTGGCAATTTGTTCCGGAGTATGCGCCTTACAAAAATCTTTAAATTCTTTTAAAGTGCTAATATAACCAATTTCGTTTCCATTGCTTATGAAAGTTGCATTTTTGAAGCTTGAGCAGTTTTCGCATTCTACGATATCATCGACTACTTCAAAAACATCGTTTTTGTAATGTTGTGTAATAGATTCAAATTTTTTGCTTATTTTGTCTGATTCAGGTAATTTTACCCCATTAATTTTTAATTTAGCCTGAAAAGAAGGCTGTTGTGCGTTGTCAATTGCAGTTATCATACTTTCTCCTTTACTTTGATTTTAAAAACCCTAAAAAAATTTTTTGCTAGTATGGAATGATAAGTAGAAAAATTATTTGTAAATAAT
>USOK01000081.1 GCA_900556295.1 uncultured bacterium
TACAACATCTAAAACTTTGGTAACTACACCTGGTCCTTGCTGTGGCGGGCCTGCAAGACGTGAAACAGACACAATGGACACATTCGTTTGTTCAAGCTGGTATTATTTGAGATATTCAGACGCGAAAAACGACAAAATGCCGTTTGCAAAAGACAAAGTAAACAAATGGTTACCTGTTGATCAATACGTTGGCGGTATTGAACACGCAATTTTACACTTGTTGTATTCAAGATTTTTCACAAAAGCATTAAGAGATTTAGGGCTTTTGGATTTTGATGAACCGTTCAAAAACCTTCTAACACAAGGTATGGTACTTAAAGACGGCTCAAAAATGTCTAAATCTAAGGGCAATACTGTTGATCCTGATGAAATATTTGAAAACTACGGAGCAGATACTGCAAGATTGTTTATCTTGTCTGATTCACCTCCGGCAAGAGATTTTGACTGGTCAGACGCCGGTGTTGAAGGCTGTTACAAGTTCTTGAACAGAGTTTGGAGATTGATTTCCGCAAACGCTGAAGATATTAACCTTAATTTCCCTGAACTTGGCAAAGGATCATTGAAAAAGAAAGAAAACGACGATTTGCTAAGACTTGTTCACATGGCTATTAAAGGGATTTCTAATGATATTTCTAACGACTTCCAATTTAATACCGTAATTTCTAAGTACAGAGAACTTGTAAACGCTATCTACGATTGGCGTGGCAAAAAGTCTAATCTTGACGATGAGGACAAATCAATTTTGAGCTTTGCAATCGTAACTCTAATCAAATTGATGTCACCTGTTGCGGTTCACTTATGTGAAGAAGCTTGGAATGACTTAGGCGGTGAAGGCTCTATCCACGCACAAGAATGGCCAAAATGGAATGATGATTTGGCAAAAGCAAGCTCAATTACCTTGATTGTTCAAATTAACGGAAAAGTTAAGGACAAAATAGAAGCTGATGAAGCTTTGTCACAAGACGAATTGAAAGAACTTGCACTATCAAGTACTAAGATTAAAGAACTTACGGAAGGCAAAACAATTGTGAAAACAATTGTAGTTCCGAAAAAACTCGTTAATATCGTTGTAAAATAATTAATCATATAAAATAAAAAAAAAGACGTATTGTAAAATGCGTCTTTTTTTCATCTTATTCAGAATCTGTCAATATTTATTTATAAAAAATCACCACGGGTAATCATCTTTTATTTTCCAGCCATCTCGTTTAATAAGTTGCCCCCCCCCCGACGGCATTTTTCAAAGCTCTCATAATATTAAAACCTCCAAAATTACAGCGGACATTATTATTCTAACATCTTTCAAAATTTTTCAAGTTTACAAATAGTTAAAATTCAGCCCGTGCCAAGATTTATGTATTATAATAGTTATTGTAGATTTATAAATAAGGGATAGGACTTTGAATAATAAAAAATACTATTTTATCGCAATTGGCGGTGTTGGAATGAGTGGGCTTGCTAGGTATTTGTTAGAAAACGGATGCGATGTTTCAGGCTCTGATATTGTGGATAGCAAATATATTGATAAATTAAGAAAATTAGGGGCAAAAGTATACATCGGACAAAAAAAAGAAAATGTTCCGTCTGATGCGATTGTTGTTGCTAGTACTGCGATTAGAGAAACTAACCCGGAAATGATTAGAGCAAGAGAGCTTGGACTAAAAGTTTACCACCGTTCTGATATACTTGCTGAAATTTCAAGATGGGGAAAATTCTTCCTCGGATATTCAGGAACCCACGGCAAAACAACTACTAGCGGACTTTCTTCTTATGTTCTTGAAAAAGCTGGCTTAAAACCTTCTTACGTTGTGGGTGGCATTATTCCAGAAATCGGGAACAATGCACATTCTCAAGACGGGAAATATTTCTGTGCAGAACTTGATGAAAGCGATGGGACAATTGTTAAATATGCTCCAAATATTTGCGTAGTAAACAACCTGGAACCAGATCACCTTGATTTTTACAAAGACGGTTTAAAGTCAATTTTAACAACTTTTGAAAAATTCATCTCTAATATGGATGAAAAATCAATTGTTTTAGTAAATAAAGATTGTGAAGCAACAATGTCTTTACATAGCCATAAAACAATGACTTTTGGGCTTTCAGATGCTGATTATACCGCCAAAAACATTGAATTTAAAGCAGATTGCACAACCTTTGATATTTACTATAAAGGCGAATTTTTAACAGATTTGAAAATCATCTTGCGAGGGAAGCACAATGTTTACAACGCTTTGTCTGTTCTTGCGAGTTTGCATCAAGCAGGTGTTGATATTAACCTTGTAAAACCGCATTTTGCGACTTTTTCAGGAATGGGCAGGCGCTTCCAAAAAGTGGGAGAATTTGACGGTGTGACAGTATTTGACGATTATGCTCATCACCCTACAGAAGTTAAAGCAACTCTTTCCTCCGCAGAAGGGATGAGTGGAAAGCACGTTATTGCAGTATTCCAACCGCATAGATACACTCGATTAAAAACCCTTTGGAATGAATTTTTAGATGCATTTTCAGGTGTTGATAAAGTTATCGTAACAGATGTTTATGCAGCTTCAGAAGATCCGATTGAGGGCATAAATTCTGAAAAATTTGCAAAAGACTTGAGTAATCATATCTCTATTCCATGTAAGTATTTGAGTGGTTCTATTGCAGATGTTGCCAAAAAACTTTACCCGGAACTCAAAAAAGACGATGTTGTAATCGGGTTAGGAGCCGGAACAATTACTAACTTGTCTAAAGAATTGATGAATGCAAGAAGTGAGGCTGTTGGTGCTACAAACTGATTTTGACATAAAAAAATCAACTACTATGAAAATCGGTGGCAAAATTTCAAGGTTTTATGCACCGGAAACAATTGACGAATTTGTTCAAATTATACAAAAAGAACCTGGTGCTTTTATTGCTGGTAATTTGTCAAACGTCATTATTTCTTCTTTTGGTTATGATGGCGCTGTAATTTCAACTAAAAAACTTTCTAATATCACTGTTGATGGAACAAAAATTATTGCTGGAGCAGGTGTTAGAGGAACAAAGTTGTCAAAAATTGCTTTAGACCACAATTTAAGCGGGATGGAATTTATGATTGCATTCCCCGGCTCGATTGGCGGAGAAGTATTTATGAATGCAGGCGCACATGGGCAAGATGTCTCATCAATTTTAAAATCTGCAAAAATATATTCTCCCCAAAAAGGTTTGATTGAATTATCGAATAAGGAATTAGAATTTGACTACAGAACATCAATTTGTCAAAAAGAAAACTATTCCGTTTTAGAGGCTGATTTTAACCTCCTGTGTAGAGGCTGAATTTGAACTGACACCAAAATTAAAAGACAAAATTCAAACTAAAATGAATGAAAACTTGTCATTCCGTAAAGCAAAACAACCAGACTTAACTTTACCAAATTGTGGAAGTACATTCCGCAATCCGTCAGGAGATTCCGCAGGGAGATTATTAGAAGCTGCTGGAGTAAAAGGTTTAAAAATAGGTGGAATGCAAGTTTGGGGAAATCACGCCAATTTCATTGTCAACACAGGGGATGCAACATCTCTTGACGCTTTACAATTAATGTATGAAATGTATAAAAGAGTAAAAGAAAAATTTAATATTGAATTAAAGCCGGAAGTAATATTTCTTGGCAGAAATAATAAAGAAGAGGTTGAAATATGCAAAATATTGTATCAAAAGTAGATAAAAATGCAAAAATTGCCGTACTTTGTGGAGGAATGTCATCCGAAGCTGAGGTATCAATGAGATCAGGGAAAGGCTGTTACGACGCATTACAAAGATTAGGCTACAAAAATTCGGAACTTGTAGTTGTAGACAAAGACATTGCAAGCGAATTAAAAGCCGGAAATTATGATTATGCATTCAACGCTCTCCATGGGAAATACGGTGAAGATGGTTGTATTCAAGGGATTTTAGAGATTTTACAAATTCCATACACCGGCTGCGGAGTTATGGCTAGTTCTGTTTGTATGAACAAGGAATATACAAAGAGAATTCTTTCAACTTGTAAAGAAATTCCATTGATAAAATCTGTTTTTGTTCAAAAAGGCGACAATGTAGTTGAAAAAACAAAAGATTTAAAATATCCGTTAATTACAAAACCCGTTTGTGAAGGTTCAAGTTTTGGAATGACAAAAGTTAATACTCCTGATGAACTGGAAAAAGCATACCAAGACGCTGTTAAATACAATGACGACGTTTTGATTGAAGAATATCTCGTTGGGAAAGCAGCTACAGTCGGTGTTTTAGGTGATGGGAAAGATAGAACTGTTACTGAAATTCTTGAAATGCGTCCAAAACACGAATGGTACGATTATGAATGCAAGTATACAAAAGGGATGACTGAATTTGTACTTCCTGCAGAAATTTCTGAAGAAATGACAAAGAGAGTTAAGGCAATTGCTCTTAAAGCTTTTGAAACAGCTGGTTGTTCAGGTGTTTCCAGAGTTGACTTCCATATCGTTGACAACATACCTTATGTATTAGAAATTAACACAAGCCCTGGAATGACTGAAACAAGCGATTTACCAGCTCAAGCAGGAGTAATGGGGATTGATTATGATACTCTTGTACAAATAATTTTAAACAGCGTAGGTTTAAACAAATAGATGGATGAATTTGATCAAAATAAAAATATAAATGGTGATTTTCAGGAAATTCATATAGAATCTATGGAATATTCTGAGATTGCCGCAGAAGAGATTACAGACGGCAAACACTTAGTTAAGAAAAAACGTCGTGAACGCCTTGTTCGAAAAGGAAGAATGAAGCAAGAACGTTTTAGAGCTTTTGTGAGATTTTTCTTGTCATTATTTTTTATTTTTGGGCTTGGTTATACCTTGAAATGTAATGGCTGGTATATGGACAAAAACGCTTTCAATTATGTTGGAGGCAATTCCGTTGAAATTATAAACAATAATATTGTTCCATCTCACAAGATCTTAGCACTTTTAAAGAGTAGCAATGTTCCTAACGTACCGATTTATATGGCTAGAACCGGTGCTATAAAGAAAAATTTAATGAAACTTTCTCCGGTCGAAGATGTTTATATCAGACGTTATGCTTTTCCTGCTCGAATTCAGATAATTTTGAAAGAAAGAATTCCAGCAATGCTTATTGCTCCGGACGAAAAAAGTCAGCCGGTAGCATTTTTCACAACCGACGGGAAACTCATTGGCAAAGAATTTTTACCACTTAAACACCAATATAATACGATAAAGGTTCTATCATACGGTAACAAAGGCGACGATTACCACAAATGGGATTTAAATAAAATCTATGAACTCGAAAAAATAAAAAATTATGTTGAAACATATTCTAAAGAATCTGTAGAATACATAGATTTAAGAAATCCAAATGATGTTTACGTAAAAATTAAATCAGTAAACATTCGCCTCGGCAGACTTGACGACAGTGTATTTAAACGTATAGAGCGTATTCCATCTATTTTACCACAGGTTAAGATGGTAGACTCAAAGGTAAAATACCTTGATTTGAGCTGGGAAAAAGTTAATTATCTGAAGTTACAATAAAACCATAAAGAGGATAAAAATATGAAAACAATAGTTGCACAGATTAAATTAAAAACAGCTGATTTTAAATTTAACTTAGAAAATATTATAAACAATATCAAATCAGATTGCGATTTGATCGTTTTTCCGCAAATCGATATAGAAGATTTAGGTGGAAAAGATATGGTTTTTGACGACAATTGTATGTCAGCTCAAGCAAAATTGTATAGAGAAATTGCTGATAAAAACTTCAAACAAAACATTATTCTCGGAGACATTTTGATAAGAAACGGAGAAGTTGAGGTTTCTGACTACGGCATTTTTAACATTTGTGGGAAAAAAGTTTTTGTTTCTGACACTTTTATGGAAGATGTTGATTGTGATTTATACATTTTGGCAAAAAACAGATATTATGCAATGAACACCTATAAAGAATTTGTAGACGAAATCCATACACATTGTGATTTTATTTATGTGAATGCTCTTGGAATTGCTGATGAAAATGTGTTTGCAGGCGGAAGTTTTGCCAAAAACGCAAACAATGAACTTGTTATGCAAATGCCGCTTTGCAAAGAGGATATTGATACTGTTGATTTTGCAAGGGTTATCGAATTCACTGACGAACAAATCGAATCACAAGTTTATGACGTTACAACATTCGCATTGAAAGAATACTGCGAAAACACTGGCTTTAATAAAGTTGTATTAGGTTTGTCAGGTGGTATTGATAGTGCACTAACCGCTTCTTTAGCAGTTGAAGCTATCGGAAAAGAAAACGTACTAGGTGTTTTGATGCCAAGCATGTATTCTTCAGAAGGAAGTGTTACAGACAGTTTGAAATTGGCTGAAAATTTGGGAATTAAAACAGTAAAAGAACCAATTACACCGTTATTTGATGCTTTTATGACAGGACGTGAAAGTTTGCATGATTTGGCAGAAGAAAACTTGCAAGCAAGATTAAGAGCATTGATTTTGATGTTCTATTCAAACAGGGAAGGAAGATTGCTTTTGTCAACCGGCAACAAATCAGAAAGCGCAATGGGATTTGGAACGCTATATGGAGATTTGGCAGGCGGTTTCAACATGATTTGCGATTTGACTAAAACAAATGTTTACAAGCTTTCAAACTTTATCAACCGAAACGGAGAAATTATTCCGCAAGCAATTATTGATAAAGCACCATCCGCAGAACTTCATCCGGGACAAAAAGATCAGGATAGGTTGCCCGAATATGCTATTTTAGACGACGTTATTGAAATGTATGTTGAGCAAAACAAATCAATTGAAGAGATTTGCCAAAAATACGACAAATCAATTGTTGATGAAGTTGTTAGAAAAATATACAGAATGCAGTTCAAACGTCATCAAGGCTGTTTGGGCGTAAGATTGACAGAGCGTTCATTCTGTAACGGAGTAAATTTGCCTGTAGTTCAAAGATTTTATTAGTAAATGAGGCGGGATAAATATCCCGCCTTAACTTTATCACCTTTTTATTTCTTATTTCGTAAATCTTCCCAATAACTTTTTG
>USOK01000082.1 GCA_900556295.1 uncultured bacterium
ATCTTTAGGGGTAAAAGAATATCTTGCCGGTCAAAAAGCACAAAAACAAAAAGAAAATGCTAATGTTCCGGATGGAGAAAATATATTGTCTAATAAAGACAATAGTAAATTAACTTTTGATAAACTTTCAGATGTTAACTTTTGGGATAAACATTATAGCTAAAAAATAAAGGAGACTAAAAATGACACAAACGCTTAATTTAAATCAAATTATTCCAACTGCCGTTGCGAAATCTTTTGAAAAAAGGCTTGAAAAAGAACTTGTAATAGGTAAAGCAGCACGCAAAGAATTTAAAAATGGGCTTAAAATGGGTGATGAAATTGATATCATTATGCCGGCACGAACAGAAATGTCTGATTGGGATGGTGGAGATCTTAAAACCGCACAAAAGATAGATAGCACAATTGTTAAAGTCAAAATCGATACAGGGAAACAAGTTAATTTTGAACTTGAAGCAGCAAAAGAGTTGCAAATACAAGGTTCAACACCTGATGTTGCCGCCAAGCTTATTGATGAATATTCATCCGATGCAAGGTATCAAGCGCGTGATGCAATAGATGCCGCTTTGGGTAAATTATACCCTATGGCCGGACTTAAAATAGCTGATAGTAATGGTTACAACTTGACAAAAGATAATTTTGCTCAATTTTTAGCTGATATGAAAGCCAAATTTGCACGCGCAAATGTTTTTAAAAGCGGTCAAATGTCAGTTTATATTCCACCTGAAGCCGCAGCAGTTGCGCTTGGCATGAGTTATAAACAATATACAGAAAGTGAAGTAAAAGACATAAAGACAGGACTTTTGCAAACACAAGCAGGATGGAAAATATACGAGTCTAACAATGTATATATGGACAGTAATAATATTTTTTATCCTTTGTTTACTGTTGATGGTATGTCTTTCGCCGCACCAATACAAAAAGAATTAAATCTAATCCCATATATGCGTGATGAAAGTTTAAACAAAGCTTTCAAGGGCGGTTTCGTTTTTGGGGCCGGTGTGCCAAATGCTAATTATTTAGGTTATGCAACTTGGAAAATTCCCATAAGCACATACGCGTAAAAAGATAAATTTAGTTAATTAAAAATGAAAGGATAAAAAAATGGCAAGAGATGAAGTACTAGTACAATTACCAACGCTAGACAGTTCAAAGTCGTTGGCCACATTGGCAGATACAACAGCAAGTACAGTTACACAGGCGAATGGAACAAAACTGACAGGTTTTGCAGGGTGTAAGAATAATTCTTTACACATAACAATATCAAATAGCGCCTCAAGTGCAAGTGCAGTAACGTTTAAAGCCGGTGATTTTGCAAATAACGTTATGGGGGACTTGACTCAACCTATAGCTGCAAGTAAAACAGCAACTTTTATTATTGATAACCCTTCACGGTTCCAAACTAAGGATGGTTCAATATTAATTGACTATGCAAGTGGCTTTACCGGTACAATCTACGCTGTAGGTAAGCACGCAGGATTAAAAAAAGTGTAGAAATTTAATAAACAAGAGGGTGAATTTGCTCTCTTGTTTATTTTGCAAGAAAGGTTTAAAATAATGGAGATAAGAAATATCATTACAAATGATGTGATGGCGGTTGATGATTCGCTAGGGGTTGATTTGTTAAAAAAACATCCGCATGATTTTGAATTAGTAAATGCGAACCAAGATGTCAAAAAAGCTGTCGAAATTGCACAAATATCAAGTGATGAAGCAAAATTATTAGGACTTGAAAATAATATTAATGAGCTTGTCATCCAAAATAATAGTACTATAGATAAAAAAATGGATTTGATGACTATGTCGGATGTTGAGCTAATTCAATTCTGTAAAGATAAAAAAATTTATAAAAAATCTGCAACTATTGAAAATATGAGACAAGAAGCATTAAACTTATTGGAAAAAGAATATAATGACTAAAACTTTTGATGAAAGTTTGCTTGATACGGCCAAAATATCTATGTCGATGCTCGACCCCGAAGATATTATAGATACAACAAGTGAAGAATTTGAGCAATTAAGAAGAGAACAACAAGGTTGTCATAATGAACTTACAAATCGCGAAGATTTTCCATTTAATATTACAAGCTTGACTATTAAAACAAGGGACGGACAACATATATATAATAGTGTAGATGGCAAAATCAAAGATGCATATATTGAGGGTAAAGACTACAAACTGCTTTATAACTCCGAAATTCATTTGTTATCCTTGAAAAAAGGTGAACCAACAATGTATGCAGTTGAATATAATCCACAAACAATAATTTTTTACCCGACACCCGACAAAACTTATAACATAAATATTAGATATTATGACACCAAAAATGTTATCAACTCAAAAGGTGAAGCAGATTATGTTATAACCACGGGCTCAACTTTAAAAATGCCAAAGTTTGTCCAACACCTTTATTGGGATGCTTTGGAATATTATCTGCTTGCATGTCACATCAAAAAACGTTCAAATCCACGTTATGAACCTACAATGGAAATAGCAAATGACCGTTGGAACTTGTTTAAAAAAACCGCCGGGGCTGTTAATTGTGACACATATTTAGTTATTTAAGCGATTAGCAAAACAAATCTGAATGAGAGCCTGTAGCGGTTGCAAACAAAATTAATTCTTTATTCTCTATTTTGTATATCAATAACCAATCAGGTTCTATATGGCATTCCCTAAAATCTTTCCATTCACCAATCAATTGATGCATTATATTGCATTTGTCAATATTTCATTTAAGGAGCAAAACCTTTGACATCATTTCCACAACCACAAAATTATATTTTTAATACTTTTCGAGGCATAAGGACACGCAACGGAGTTAATACAAATGGGCAAATATCTGCTTCTGAATGTATAAATATAGATTTTAAACCAAATGATGTAAACGCAGAAATACAAATAAAGACAACTTTGGGCAATGTTTCTCGTGGCGAGTTTGAAAACCATAATATTATTAAAGGGTTTGAAACAGTTCAAGAAGGTGTTGAATATTGCTTGCTGTACGTAGAAAATGAAACACAAGGGCAACTCGTCAAATATGATAGCTCAAATTCACAATTTACGGTGTTGATTGAAAATCTGACAAAAACAGGAAAAGCTAACGGCATAACAATGGTTAGTGGGGCTTATGATGTTTTTGTTTTTACAAATGGTGTTGAATATTATAGTGTAAATTTTGAAGTTGAGCCGATTTGTGTTAGATTATCACCGATATATAACCAAAAACCTGTTACCGGGCTTGCTTTGTGTGAACAAAATGGCTCCCTTATTATAGGTAGCGAAAAAGGTTATATTATTGCTTCTCGAAAGGGTGATATAGGCGACTGGGATTATGTTTCACCTGATATTGCAGATGAAAATAAACCCTGGTACCAAATATTTGGCAAAAAAGTTACCGCAGTTATAAGCTATATCGGTGGAATACTTGTTTTTTCCGGTGATGACTCAACTTTTCTGGAGGGTAATTTTTCAGTAAAAGATAGCGCCAAAAGGTATGATGCAAGCTTGGGAGGGTGCTTTAGTTTTGAAAGTTGGTGCTTCCACGATAAATATTTATTTTTTTACGACGATAATCAGAAAAATATTTATTATTATACTCAAAATAATATTGGGCAAAAAGTCTTGGGTGAACCAATAGCGCCTGAAATACAAAACTTTTTTTACAATATATCTAAGTTTCAAATGGTAAGCTATATCGGTAATAATAAAAACGAAATTTGGATTTTGACAGATAAGAATAAATTGATTTATGATTATTTTATTTCTGAATGGTCCGAACGAGTTTGTCAAGATATTAGCAGTTATTTCATTTACAAAAACAATGTTTTCTCAACGACACCAAACGGAAAGTTGCTTGAAGAAAAAATCGGGGAAAATGGAATTTTTGACAATGTTTTTTATGGCTCAACTTACACAATGCAAACAATCAACTTAGGGTCATACTCAAACTTAAAAGAAATGGAAATACAGCCGTTATTTACGGTAACACAAAATTATAATAATGAATTTTGGCAATATTGTGAAATTAACGGCAAAAAGGTTAAATCAAAACTTATAAAAATGTATTCAATTGGTGCAATTTGGGGCGATGACAGCAATCCTGCTATCGTGCCCGATGAAGAAAAATGGGACATTCAAACTTATTGTTATGAAGATGATGCAATAAGCCAACAAGTCAAAGGCAAGTTTGTTTCCAACTGGTACTATCTTAAGTTTACATTAAAAACTGAAAAACAAGGACAAGATTTTTGCATAAAAGCATTTGAATTAAAAGGTATTACGCAAGAAACCGACACAGTCGGGCGGAAATAATATTTATGATATAATGATTTTAAAGGGTAAGTTTCCTGTTACCTCCACTAACACAACAGATTGGTAAAGTATTTAGGTTAGAAAGGAGGTTGAAAGTGATTATTACTGAAAAAGGACTATTACTTATACTTTTGATAATAATAGCCCTTAAAATTTTAATCACCTAGGGAAGTAAAGAAAGACTTTAAAAGGTAACGACTTTTAAAGTCTTTTCCCTATATCTTAATTATAACCTATCTGTTAAAAATTTTCAATGATATTTCGATAAAATATTATGATTATTGACCATATAAGAAATTTAGACGAATTTATTAAACTTTATAATAGTGTTGATAATTCAAATTTGCCGACAATTGATGAAATTTTAAACCTAAAAGATTGTGTGTTTTGTTTTTACAACAAAAATACAAGCAGACTCGAAGGTGTTATTTATATTGAAAATATTGATGGGAAAATATTTTTAAGCGGTTTTTCGATAAAAAAACATTATTTAAAAAATGTTTTGGCGGTTAAGACAGTTTGTGAATATTTTAAAGACGACGAAATTTATTCACAGACACCTTTTAAACACGCTTCATTTGTGCTTAAAAAAGCAGGTTTTGAACATTACAAAGACAATATATATAAATATAAAAGAGGTGACAAATGGGAAAAAGTAAAAAAGCGCCGGAATATGCAACAACCACAGCCGGAACAGGCGGATTATTCGGTTCAAGTGTGACTTCAAAATCCGGCACGGATTTTACACCTACCGATTTTCAGCGAAATTTTGTTAATACTGCCCAAACCGGTATGCAAAACGCATTAAGTGAATATTTAAACCCGAACTACAACACTGATGCGTTTAAACAAAGTGACAGCTATTATAAAAACAAAATGTACAACACTTTGCAAAATGATTATTTAAATACGGCATTAAGTAATAATTTAATGCGCGGCTCAACAGCAACCGACACAATGAGAGGATTTGCCAAAGATTTAGCCAATACAGAATACGAAAGACAGCAGGATTACAAAAATCAACAGTTGCAAAAACTTCAAGCAGCTTTATTGGGCTACAACACAATTTACGATATGTCAAAAGGTGTAACAGGTTTAAGCAATGCATTAGCACAATCTGTAAGCAATTATAATGCAAGTAATTATCAAGCAAGTAAACAAGCACAATCAGCATTATATAACAGCATTGGACAAAGCCTTGGTGCTGCAGCCGGGGCATTTAGTCCAGTCAAAGGCTCTGATAAAAGATCTGATAAAAGATTAAAACAAAATTTAAAGAAACTCGATACTGTTGACGGTGTAAATATTTATGAATTTAATTACATTGGCGATAATGCACGTCAAGTGGGCGTAATAGCGCAAGAACTTCAAAACGCATACTCTCAATGTGTAATTAAAAATTATAAAAACAGTGGATATTTAGGTGTCGATTATTCAAAATTACCTTTAAGTGTTCAAAGCAGAATAGAGGAGTTAAAAAATAATGCAAAATAGTAACGTGAATAATGATTTGGCAAACAGACTGACAGGAAATAATGGTGCGATTGATGTTAATATTTATCGTAAAAAAGACCCCCAACAACAATATAGAGGTTGGGGATACGCTTTAAATAATTTGATGAGAAACCCTAATTTGTTAAATGGTGGTTTGTTTGGAAACGGGTTAAATCCAAGCACGCAAAGTTTTTTACCGCAAAATAGTGAACATTCAACAATAGGCACAGGATACAATCAAAATTTGTTCGGGAATATAGGCCAAGTCGGTTTGCCGTTTGTTGCTGACTTGATTTGGGGCAATAAGTATGAATAAAGGGAATTACAAAAATGAACAATCTAATCTCTAAGGCGAAAAACAGTATAACAAGCACAAGAAATAAATTTGTGGATGCACTGCTTGGGAAAGCTCAAACATACGAACAACCACAAATGCAAGTCGGACAAGGAAATGCAGCTTTTACGGATGCTTTAATGCAAGACCCCGACTATATTGCCATCAACGCAGATATTAAAAACCCAAACAAACAATTAAAGCTTGACCAGATTTATCAGGGGCTCAATCACGGTTCATCAAGCATTGCCAAACTTCAACAAGAATATGGTGTTAAAACTCCACAAACAAAAGAAGAAATAGAATTAGCCAAAAAACTTGCATTCAACAGCCCATCAACAATTACAAGCGGTATTGCGAATAAACCCGAACGCACAGGCGGATTTTTAAATAATATAAACAAAGGCTACAACGAGAATTACAACGAAAGTTTTAAACCTTCAAATTTAGAATTAGGCGAAAATAAGGGTTTAGGATATCGTATAGGCGAAGCGGCAGGGACTCTTGGACGTTTTGCGAATAGTAGTTTAGGGCGTGGACTTATGACGGCTGCCATAGTTGGGGCAACAGGTGGAAGCGGCTTGGAAGCACTCGCTTATGGTGGGCAAGCAGGCTTAATAAATCAAGTTGCCAAGAAAAAAGATAGCTTATATAGAAATGAACTTTTAAATTCTTACAAGCAATCTATAATGAACAATGACAAATATAATAAATTGGATAGTGCTGAGCTTAAGGAAATAGAAAATTACATAAAAAATGATGAAGCCTATATTAAAGCTTCAAACGAAGAAGAAAAAAACAAAATAGCTGCAAATTTGCGTGATGAACT
>USOK01000083.1 GCA_900556295.1 uncultured bacterium
TCTTCTGCTTCTCGGATTACGTTGTAAATACCTTCTACTTCCTTTTTAGTCATTCCTTTTTCGCATCTTGCGGAATAGACGCCTGATTCAGCCATAAAATACATTACATATATTTTATGCCAATTCCCACGAGTGTTGATTTTAACCCCGTTTTTTAAAGAGAGAACTTTGTTTTTAGAGTATTTTGTGTAATCTCCGCTATTGTCGCCATTATTTGCTTCATCAAAACTTTTTCTAACTGTTACGGTTCTTGAATCGTCAAGTGGGTAAGAGATTTCGAAAATTCCTTTCGTTGCTCGGATTGTGTAATTTGAAAGTGATAGCGGAAAGTTAAATCCTGCTGTTTTTATTCCACATGAAAAATTGTCATTGCATTCAACCCAAGGATTTGGTATCCATAATATTTCTTCTTGTTTGGTATTGAAGGCCTCTGCAAAAACGGTTGAAGATACAAATAATATTAGTAAAGTTGAAATAAATAATTTTTTCATAATTTAAGCTTCCTATTTTGTATATTTACTTATGGCATTTTATTATTAATAATAAATTATTGAATTGTTTTATTAAACTAACTCTGAAGCTCGGTAAGAACTTCTTACAAGCGGGCCGATTTGATAGTTTTTTATGCCCGCTTTTTGAGCTAAAGCTTTTAATTCATCATATTCTTCAGGAGTATAATATTTTGCAACTTCCAAATGTTGTTTTGATGGTTGAATATATTGTCCGATTGTGACAATATCACAGCCAACATCTTTCAAGTCAACAAGAGTTTGTTCAATCTGTTCGAAAGTTTCTCCAAGACCTATTATTAGACCTGATTTTGTCAAAATGTCACTGTTTTCTTTTACATATTTCAAAACTCCAAGTGAACAGTTGTAGTCTCCTTGTGGACGAACAGCTTTAAAAATATCTCTGACAGCTTCGATATTATGGTTAAAAACATCAGGATGAGCTTTAATAATTAAATCAAGGCTGTTTCTATCACCTTTAAAATCCGGAGTAAGGATTTCAATTTTTGTGTCGGGGCAAATTTTTCTGATTTCATAAATACAATTAGCAAAGTGTTCTGCTCCACCATCAGGCAAATCATCCCGAGTAACAGAAGTAATAACAGCATATTTCAATCCTAAAGCTTTTACAGCTTCTGCAATATGTTTAGGTTCTTCTAAGTCAAGCGGTTCTGGTTTCGCGCAAGAAATATTACAGTATCTACAATTGCGTGTACAATTTCCACCCATAATCAAAAATGTTGCTGTGTTTTTTGTATAGCACTCATTTTTGTTTGGGCAGCGAGCGTTTTCGCAAACAGTATTTAAACATTTTGTCTTTAAAATCTTTCTAACCGTGCGAGTTTTATCTGTATCAATAATCGGTCTTTTTAAATAATCTGGTAATCTTCTTTGCATATTTTAAATTATATAGCAAAAATATTGATTTTCATGACTTTAAACAGTATAATGAAATTAAGCAGAATATAATAACTCAAAAGGAGCGAAATTTTATGAAAAATTTAATGACAATTTTATGCCTATTATGCTTTGCAGGCTGTGCATATGCCGAAATTTACGAAGTTCCGGGTTCACGTGTTGAAACAACATCAGAAGTTCAAGTTACTCAAGATGGGACAAAACAAGTAAGCGAAACAAAAGTAAAAAGAAAAAGACTTTTCCGTCGCAGAGATCAAAACCCAACAAACACATATTGGAACTTTGGTAAAGTACCTTTCTGGACAGGTTCTATTTAGTATTGGAGGGATAAGTGATAGATACATTATTAAGAAATGTTAACGGGGGGGGGGGCATTCCAAGCAAAAATTCTCGTTAAATAAGAGATTGCACGCTTTCACGTTGGCAGAAGTTTTAATTACATTAGGTATTATTGGAGTAGTTTCAGCGTTAACGATTCCGTCACTAATAGCAGGTTATCAAGAAAAAGTAACGATAACCAAGCTAAAGAAAATGTACCAAATGGTGCAAGAGGCTGAAATTGCTTCTTCTATTGATAATGGTTCTCCAAGTGATTGGACTGAAATTGAAAATTACCGGCTTACGCTCAGACAATATTTTGAAAAATATTATTTGCCGTATATAAAAGCTCCATATAGAATCGAAAAATTGAAAAATGAGAGTACAACTCCTGGAGTTTATCTTGAATCAAGAAATAGTTATTTGAAAAACTTAAACGGAAGGAAAATTGCAGGATGTGTTACGGATGACAATGTTATCCGTTTTGCGGATGGTTCTTGTTTTTTCTTTGCCGAAAACGGACAATATAAAATTTTGGTTTACGATGTAAATTGTGAAAAGAAACCAAATGTATATGGGGTAGATATTTGGAATATGTTTGAATTTAGATGGTTTTTCAGTGTAGAACGAGATCACCAAAACTGTAATTTTGGTTGTCATAGAGCACAAGTTCCGTTCATAACATCAAGTAGGGTAAAAGATAGTGAGTTTGAGCAATACTGTAGAGATTCAACTTTAGCTGTCAGCGGAGCTCCAAACAGATGCTTTTCATTTCTTTTTCGAGATGGTTTAGAATTCAATCACGGTAAACGTAATTGGAAAAGAAACTGATGTTATCTAAACAAGCATTCGAAAATTCCCTCTGAATATGTTGGATGTGCGAAGCAAACTTTTTTCAAATCGTCGATTGTAAGGTCGTTTTGCATTGCAATAGCGATTTCTTGTATTAGAGAAGATGCTTCTTTTGAAACAATATGCGCTCCAACGATTTTGCCTTCTTGAGAAAGTATTTTGATAAACCCATCTGAACAGTTGTCACAATGCGATTTGCCGAGTGCAGAAATCAATATATTGGATTTGTGGTATGTTCCTTCTTCCAAATCCTGTTCGCGTTTCCCGATCCAAGCGATTTCGGGGCAACCATAAACCACTGATGGTACAAGGCTTTCATTAAATTCAATTCCGGAGACTTCTGCAACAGCTTGTTTTATTGCAAAGTGTGCAAGTTGGATTTTGCCACACGCATCGCCGATGCAAATTTCTGTGTTTTCAATCGGTTGTGGGGTTCTGCCGGTTGCCAAAAGAACAAGTTCAGGTGTCAAAACTTCACCTGATTTCAGAGTTACGTTTCGATTTTCAACTTTTTCAACGCCGTTTGATATGTAGAATTTGATTTTCTTTGTTTTAAAAATTCGTTCAACTCTTTTGGAAACCTCAACATCTGCAAGTGGCAAAAGATGTTCTGCCATCTCAACAACCGTTACTTCAACATCAAAAGCAGATAAAATTCTTGCCCATTCAATTCCGATTGCTCCTGAACCGATTATGACAATGCTTTTGGGCAAAGTTTTTAACTCTAAAATGTCGTCTGATGAAAGAATAAATTGGTGGTCAAATCGAATCCCCTCAAAATCACGTGGCTTTGAACCTGTTGCGGTAATAACTCTTGCACATTCATAAGTTTCTCCGTTAGCACAAATCTGTTCATTTGACGGTGCATTGGTGTCACGAATTGACGGTTGAAGTGTACAAACCTCTGCTTCTGCATTAACTACAACAACACCAGCGTTTTTTAATGAAAGTTCCAATGATTTTCTAAGTTTTTCAACCACTTTGTCTTTATGCTCAACGACTTTTGAGTAGTCAAAAGAGAGATTTTCGGCGGTAATTCCCAAAATTTCAGCGGATTTCATTTCTTCGTAAAGTTCTGCTGAGTGTAAAATCGCTTTTGTTGGAATACAGCCTCTGTTTAGGCAAACTCCACCGACTTTATCTTTTTCAAACATAACGACCGAAAGCCCTTTTGCACGTGCCTGAAAAGCTGCTGTATATCCGGCAGGTCCGCCGCCTATTATTCCTAAATCAAATTGTTGTGTCATTTTAACCCCTTTTTAAACTTTTTTATTCTTATTGGCGGGGTGGTACCCCGCCCTATTTGATTTTATTTTTGATGTTGGGCAAGTATGCCCAACCTACTTGACTATTAACAGAATTTATAAGCTTAGCTGCTTCACTTCCTAGCTTCCTAGCTGCTTTTGATACCGACTTTGCATCTTAGCTTCTTGGCGTCTAAATCAGTTTCGTGTCGGCATAGCAATACCGACCTACATTTAGCTTCCTTACCTAGTGTACACCCTCGGCAGTCTTACTTTCAACCGACATGTGAGTTCGTAATTGATTGTTCCGAGGATTTTTGCCCATTCATCAATTGAATGAGTTTCGTCTAATACGGTGATTACATCTCCTAGTTCTGCATCTACGCCTGTTATGTCGAACATCATTTGATCCATTGTGATGTTACCGATTTGCGGAACTTCTTTGCCATGCAAAACCCCATTGATTTTGTTGGAAAGTCCTCTTGGAACTCCATCTGCATAACCCAATGGAACTGTTGCAATTTTGCGTGTGCCATGTGCTGTAAATGTGTGACCGTAACTTACACCTTCGCCGTCTTTTGCCTCGTGAATGTTTACAATTCTCGCTTTTAATGACAAAACTGTTTTCAAATCAGGTTTTTTGACTTCGCCATCAGACGGCAAATCCGGATAAAGCCCATAAATCCCGATACCTGCACGACGCATGTTGGAATTTGGAACGTCGTAACACATTGCACCGGCAGTGTTCAAGATATGCAATAACAAGCCTTTTGTGTCAATTTGGGAAATTACTTTGTTCCATCTGTCGATTTGAATTTTAGTTTTTTCTCTGATTTCTGCATTTGCAAGGTGGGTGAAAACTCCTCTGAAATCAAGGTAGTCAGCTTCTCGTACTTCTTTTATAAAATCAACTGCATCATCAACGGAAACTCCAATTCTATTCATCCCGGTGTCAAGTTTTACATGAACTTTTGGCTTAATTCCTGTTCTTTCGTAAGCTTGTTTACAAGCTTCAAGATGCTCTTTTGAAAAAATTGCGATTGTGATGTCTGATTTAACCGCTGTTTCTACAGCCCAAACCGGAACTGCGCCTAAAACAAGGATTTCACAATTTATTTTTGCTTGTCTTAAATCAACGCCTTCATCAATTGATGCAACACCAAGCATATCAGCGCCCGACGCAAGAAGTGTTGGTGCAATCATAACTGATCCGTGACCGTAAGCATCTGCTTTTACGACTGCCAAAAGTTTAACGTCTTTTGGTGTGTTTTTTCTGATTGCACGCATGTTGTGCGAAATATTTTCTAAATTAATCTCAACCCAGCTATCTCTGTGGATATTTATATTTGTTTGTCTAACATTTTTCATAAGTTTCAGTATAATACCAAAACTTAATAGTGGCAAGAAAAATTTTAATATAATTTTTACATCCGACAAAATTTTACGATGTAATATGGAATTATACATTAAAGAATAGAGGAGAAAAAATGAGCGTATTTGAAGCCGGAATGATGGTTTGCTTTGGAATAAGTTGGCCAGTAGCAGCGTTAAAAACATATAAATGTAAGTGTGTACATGGGAAAAGTATTCATTTTTCAATGTTAATTTTGTTGGGCTATGTTTGTGGCATTGCACACAAAGTATTAGATGACATGGATTGGGTATTCTGGCTATACATAATGAACACATTCTTCTTGCTCGTGGACATGTACCTGTATTATCTGTATCGAAACAATAAAGCACCCGTTGAACCTGTTGATGACAACTTTGATGATGACGCAGAGACGGTTAAACAGAGAGAATAGCCGAAAAAGTTAATTTGATGTTATTAAATGAATAGAAAAAAGTTTAATTCATAATTATTTTTTGTATTATAATCTAGTTATGGATAGAAAAGAATTTATTAATGCAAAACGTATCGTTTTCAAATTTGGGACAAATATTTTAAGAGGTGACGACGGCTATGTTTCGTTACCAAGAATTTTTTCATTCATCGAAGATTTATCACATCTTGCAAGAATGGGAAAAGAAGTTATTGTAGTAACATCGGGTGCTGTAGGTTTAGGCAAAAAACGTCTTGGAATAGATAGCACAGAAGGTGTTGCCTTAAAACAAGCTTGTGCCGCTATTGGACAGGGCAAATTGATGTCCATTTATGAAAGCGGATTTGATACGTATGGTCTTATCGCTTCTCAAATACTTTTGACAGAAGATGATTTTTCTCTTCGCCAAAGGTATTTGAGCCTAAGAACAACTTTGAACAAACTTTTGGAACTTGGAGTGATTCCAATTATTAATCAAAATGATACCGTTTCGACTGTTGAAGTTCATCCTCATTACGAACACATGCAGGTTTGCTTCTCTGATAACGATAAGCTTTCGGCTCTAGTAGCAAGTGAACTTGATGCTGATTTGTTGGTGATTTTATCAGATGTTGAGGGGCTTTATGACAAGAACCCAAAATCAAATCCTGATGCAAAAATTATCAGAAAAGTAGACGAAGTTACAGAAAAAATTCTTGCTCTCGGAACTGATGCCTCAGAAGGAGGCAGAGGCGGAATGCGAACAAAACTTAAAGCTGCGCAAATGGTAACTCGTTTTGGTGGCAGAGTTTTGATTGCAAATGGAAAAATCCCTTATGTAATTAAAAAAATCTTTACTGGCGAAGAAATTGGAACAATGTTTATTCCACAAACAGAAGGCTTGTCTGATAAAAAACGCTGGATTGGTTATGCTACAAATATTATCGGTCAAATTGTAGTAAATGATGGTGCAAAAAAAGCATTATTGGCTCAAAAAAGCCTACTTCCAATCGGAGTTTGCGAGGTAATAAACGAGTTTAATAAAGGGGATGTTGTTTCCATTTTGGATGAAAACCGAAACGAAATTGCACGTGGAATTGTCAACTACGCATCAGATTCCTGCAGACGAGTAATCGGATGCCATTCCGACAATATTATGGAAATTCTTGGATTTAAAAACTATGACGCTATTATTACGAGAGATAATATAACGTTGTTGTAAGTAGTTCCAAGATGCAAATCTGGTATGAAACAGGTTCAGATGCTAAGATGCAAAGAGGCGTAGAGGCAAAGTCGGTTACATAGAGGTAGGTTCGGTAC
>USOK01000084.1 GCA_900556295.1 uncultured bacterium
GTTCGCAAACGACTGCTCCCTCTCACAAAGAGAGAGGGTAGTGACTCCGTAATCAGTAATAACCTAACTGATACGGTCTTTTCACGTTTCACTTCTCACTTCTCACTTTTCACTCAATCGCAAAGTTGCATTTACACTTGCAGAGGTTCTAATTACCCTTGGTATTATTGGAATTGTTGCAGCAATGACTTTGCCGACTATTATTAATAATTATAGAGTTAAAGTTTTAGAACATCAGTTTAGAAAGGCTGATTCTATTATTCAACAAGCAATTCAAAAAACGGCTAATGAATATGGGTATTCTTCATTTATTGAAATATCTCAATCGGAGGGAACTGTAGATGGAACAAATGTTGGGAACTTCCGAAACAAAATTACTGAACTGAACGAAATATGGAAACAACAGTTTTTAAAAGCAAATACCTTAAGTGAAGGAGATTTGAACAGACAAGGAAAATATTGTTATAGTTTTTCAGGCAAAGCTTACCCTTCTTATGCTTATTGTATGGGATATGGTGGATATATGGTTTTGCCAGATGGAATGACTGTTTCTCCGATATCTGCGGGTCATTGGGCAAATGTTGGTATAATTAGTATATATTTTGATGCTAATGGCCCTTTTAAAGGCCCAAATAGACAAGGATATGATATTTTTAGATATTGTTCTTCTGACATGAATTTTTTTATATTATGTAATCCAATTTCTACTCATTCCGAAGCTTCTAAAGGATGTTATTATTGGGCGCATCGTAATGTTAGTCCGCAGGACAAATCAAGACCTTATTGGGATGTTTTGTACAAACCTTTAAGTTATTGGAATAAATAAAAATTTTAAAATCTTGTAATTTTTCATGCTATATTATAACTATGGAAAGACAAAAAGTTGCTGTTGTGGCAATGAGTGGTGGTGTTGATAGCTCTGTTACTGCGCTTCTGCTTCAACAAAAAGGTTACAAAGTAATAGGCTTGACAGCCAAAATGCAGGATACAAAATCCGCAAGTACAGTGGTACAAAATGCAAAGCGAGTTGCTGATTTGCTTGGCATAGAACTTATTGTTTATAATACGATTGACAAGTTTAACGATAAAGTTGTTAACTATTTTATAGATGCCTACAAAAATGGGAAAACTCCAAATCCTTGCGTTGTTTGCAATCAGTTTATTAAATGGGGAACTTTGTTTGATTATGCAACAGAAATTTTGGAAGCTGATGTTTTTGCAACAGGACATTATGCAGATGTAAGATGTGTGGATGGAATATACAAACTTTATCCTGCAAAAGATGAACACAAAGATCAGTTGTATTTCCTATATAGACTAGGACAAAAACAGCTATCAAAAACGATTTTTCCACTTTATCACTTTGAAAAATCTCAGGTTAAACAAATTGCGATTGATTACAATTTACCGCCTAAGGATTCAAAAGAAAGCCAGGATATTTGTTTCATCCAAAAGCCTGTGACAACAAAAAGTTTTTTGGTTGATAAGTTTGGAGTAAAAAAAGGCGACTTCATAGATGTTTTGACCGGTAAAAAATGGGGGATACATCAAGGTTGCTACCAGTATACGATTGGGCAACGTCGTGGAATAGGAATTGCTGCTCCATATCCGTTATATGTAGTTGATATTGATGCTCAAAAGAACATTGTTTATCTTGGTAGAGAAGAAGATAACTATCGCAAAACGCTAAAAGTGGTTGATTTAAACTGGACTTATTCATTCCCAAAAACAGAATTTGATGCGTGGGTTAAAATCAGGTATAATATGCCTCACCAAAAGGCACATGTAAGTGTTTTTGATGGCTTTGCCGATATAGAGTTTTATGAAGCGGTAAACTCTGTTACAAATGGACAGTCTTGTGTAATTTATGATATTGAGGATAAACATTTAATCGGTGGCGGATTTATTGTAAGGAATTAAACTATTTACTTTTCCCCTTTATGATTTATTATGTTATTGATAGGGAGAGGAAAAATGTATAATCCAAAATCACACGATGCCGATGAATTTATTTCTCATCAAGAGATAATTGACACTTTAAAATATGCAGATGAACACAAAAATAATATAGAATTAGTTGATAAAATTTTAGAAAAAGCTAAATTGGGGAAAGGGCTTACACATAGAGAAGCTTCGGTTCTTTTAGCTTGTGATAATGAAGAAAAAAATAATGAAATTTTTGAGCTTGCTAAGAGAATTAAACAAGACTATTACGGTAACAGAATTGTTTTGTTTGCTCCATTGTATTTGTCGAATTATTGCGTGAATGGATGTGTTTATTGTCCTTATCATGCTAAAAATAAACATATTCCACGTAAAAAGTTGACTCAGGAAGATATTGCAAGAGAGGTTGAAGCTCTTCAAGATATGGGGCATAAACGTCTAGCTATAGAGGCGGGAGAAGATCCAGTTAACAATCCGATTGAGTATATTTTGGATTCTATAAAAACAATTTATTCTGTAAAGCATAAAAACGGTTCAATTCGTCGTGTAAATGTTAATATTGCGGCAACAACGGTTGAAAATTATAAAAAATTACATGATGCTGGCATTGGAACTTATATTTTATTCCAGGAAACCTATAATAAAGAAAGTTATGAAACTCTTCATCCAACTGGACCTAAACACAATTATAAGTACCATACAGAAGCTATGGATAGAGCTATGCAAGCTGGAATTGACGATGTCGGTTTAGGTGTATTGTTTGGACTTGAATCTTGTCGATATGAATTCACTGGAATATTGATGCATGCAGAACATTTAGAAGCGACATTTGGTGTTGGGCCACATACAATCAGTGTCCCTCGTATTAGAAAAGCTGATGATATTGATCCTAATGTTTTTGATAACGGAATTGATGACGATACATTTGCAAAAATCGTTGCTTGTATTCGTATTGCAGTGCCTTACACAGGCATGATTGTTTCAACAAGAGAAAGTGCAGATTGTAGAAAAAAACTTTTGGAACTTGGTATATCTCAAGTTTCCGGAGGGTCTAAGACAAGTGTTGGTGGATACTTTCAGCCAATGCCCGAAAAAGAGGATTCTGCGCAGTTTGATGTGTCAGACAGACGTCCGCTTGATGAAGTAATTAAATGGCTTATGGAATTAGGGTATTTACCAAGTTTTTGTACAGCTTGCTATAGAAACGGCAGAACAGGCGACAGGTTTATGGAAATTTGTAAAGATAAACAAATTCATAATTTCTGCCATCCAAATGCAATTTTAACTTTAAAAGAATACTTGGAAGATTATGCATCTCCAGAAACTAAGGTAGTTGGGGAAGAATTAATCGCAAAAGAACAAAGAACTTTAGAATGTTCTGAGGGTGTAAAATTAAAAGTAGCTGAAGATTTGGGAAAAATCGAAAAAGGTGGAAGAGATTTCAATTTCTAAAGAGATTTAGGTTGAATGTTTTTAATAAATATTTTGGTAAAAGGTTTGTTAATGAATCCGTATAGGTTTGTGCCGACCATTTTTAGAGATTTACCATTTTTGCACATTACAATTATGGTGCGTGATTTGTAATGCGTGCTTATGATTTGACCGACCTTAGGTTTTTTAATCTCATTTTTTTCTAAGATTTTTTGAGTATATTCAGCATCCAAAATTTTCAATTTGTATGGATTTGGAATAAAATACTTAGACTTATAAGTAACATAACATGGAAGCCAAGGGTGTAAAGCTCTAATTCTAGCGTCAATTTGCTCTACTGTTTCTTTCTCAAAATCAAGCATCATATCAATAGGTCTTATGTTCTTGAAATATGTTGCTTTTTTATTGTTTTGTGGAATTGGAATTATTAAGCCATCATTTAGTTTTGTTAAAATTTCTTGACACATGAGTCTAGCTTGGTAAACAGTCCGCTCTTTAAGTTCTTTAGACGTGTCATTTGGCAAAATGTCAATTGTTTTTTGTGCAAGAATTGAGCCTTCATCAAAATTTTCATTCATTAAGTGAAAAGTGATTCCGGAAGTTTTTTCTTGGTGTAAAATGCATTGTAAATAAGGGTTTGGACCTCTATATCTTGGTAAAAAAGAAGGATGAACATTTACCGATGCAATAACTGGAACATCAATAATTTCTTTTTTTAATTTTTCGTGCCAAGTCCCTACAAGTAGTATATCCGCATTTGATTTAATGAGTATATTTTTAAATTCTTCTGAATTTGCCGATTTACACTTTATTTCAGGAAGTTTCTTTTCTTTGATAAGGGTTACATCATAAGATGTTTTAAAAAAATCTCGAAGTTTAAGTAAAAAAGCGGGTATAATAGTGCGTTCGTATCGAAAAACACCGACAATTTCACATTCTGCAGAAAGTGTTCCTTCTATTAAATTAGAAAGCATTTCACCTTTGCCGAGAATAACAACTTTCATTTTGTAACTCCTAATATCTTATTTTGGATGCTCTGTCCATTTCTCTTTTTTGATCTTTGCGAGCGATATCTTCTCGCTTGTCGTGCAATTTTTTACCTTTTGCAAGCCCGATTTCAATTTTGGCAAAACCGTGTAACAAAAAAACTTCCAGCGGAACGATTGTAAAACTGTCTTGTTTTACTTTATTTTGGATTTTTAGAATTTCTTTTTTTGTCATTAAAAGTTTGCGAGTTCGTTCTGCATCGTGATTATATCTGTTTCCTTGTTCATATGGCGAAATGTGGCATTTGTATAAGAAAATTTCATTATCTTCAATTTTACAAAAGCTGTCTTTTAGGTTAATTGCGTTTTTACGAATTGATTTGATTTCTGTGCCAGTCAACACAATCCCTGCCACGAATTTTTCTAAAATCGAGAAGTCGTGAAAAGCTTTTCTATTAGTTGTGATAATTTTTTTATCCATAGGTCAATTATAGCATTTATGCGTATTTAAGGCAAGTGTAGATTTTTATAAAAGCTGATGCAGAGAAAAAACAAATTTGAAATATTGAACTATTCATCCCGATATTCTGACAATCGCCAATTAATCGTAGATAAAGCACCTTACCTTATGTGTGACTCCTTTTTCAGGAGGAACACAGGTTTTACATTTTTCCATTGCAAAAGGACATCTTGTGTGGAATTTACAACCGCTAGGCAAATTTGCAGGTGATGGTAAATCACCTTTTATAGTTGCTCTTGAATTTATTTTATTAATTTGTGGAACAGAATTCAAAAGAGCTTTTGTATATGGATGATATGGATTTGAAAAAATTTCTTTTGTTGAACCAAGTTCAACGATTTCTCCAAGATACATTATAGCAACTCTGTCGGCAAGGTATTCAATAACACTCATATCGTGCGTAATTAATAAAAATGTTAGATTATAGGTTTCTTTAAGTCCTTTTATCAAGTTTATAACTTGTGCTTGAATACTTACATCAAGCGCACTTACTGGTTCATCTGCTAAAATAAATTCCGGGTCAAGTGCTAATGCTCTTGCTATTGCAATTCTTTGTCTTTGACCACCTGAAAATTCATGTGGGTATAAGTCTAGACAATTTTCACTTAAACCTACTAGTTTAATTTTTTCTTTAATAATGGCTGAAATTTCTTGTTTTGAGAGCTTAGTGTTGATTATAAGCGGCTCTTTCAAGATCTCTCCGATTTTCATTTTCGGGTTAAGGCTTGCATAAGGATTTTGGAAAACCATTTGAGCGTGTTTGCGGAATTCTTTCAGTTCTTTTTTGTTCTGAGTGAGGATATTTAGACCTTCAAACATTATTTCGCCGGATTTTACTGGTTCAAGTTTTATCAATGCTTTAGCAAGAGTTGATTTCCCGCAACCGGATTCCCCGGCTATTGCAAGAATTTCGCCTTTTTTGATTTCAAGGTTTACGCCGTTTACCGCATGAATAATCTTTTCCCCACCTAAGATTCCTTTCTTGGTTTTATATTCGACAAATAAATTTTTAATTTCAATAAGATCTGAATTTTGCATACAAGAATTCTAGCCTAATTTCAAGAGAAAAGCAATTACTCTTGTGTTGAAAGTGTAAAAGTTTTAATAATACACGTTGGATAGAAAATCAAAAAGTTTATTTGCTAAAATTCTAAAGTTCTCTTCTGCCTTCAATTGCTTTGGCAATAGTGATTTCATCCGCATATTCTAAATCTGCGCCAACTGGTAAGCCGAATGCTATGCGGGATATTTTTACTCCAAAAGGTTTGATAAGTTTGCTTAGATAAAGGCTGGTTGCTTCCCCTTCTACAGAAGGGCTTAAGGCAAGGATAACCTCCCTGACATTTTCATCAGTAAGGCGGTTTAGGAGTTCTTTGATTCTGATATCATCTGCTCCTATTCCGTCCATTGGAGAGATTAATCCTTGTAATACGTGGTATAAGCCTTTATATTCATTTGTTTTTTCAATAGCAATTAAGTCCTTTGTTTCTGCAACAACGCAAATTGTTGATTTATCTCTTTGAGAAGATGTGCAGATCTCGCAAGGGCTTGTCGATGACAAATTAAAACAGATTTCGCAGGTTTTAGTGTTTTCTTTTGCATCAATCATACTTTGAGCAAATTTTTCCACCTCAGTTCTTGGCATTCTAAGTAAATAAAATGCCATTCTTTGAGCAGATTTTGGACCAACTGACGGGAATTTTTGAAAATGCTCTATTAGTGAAGCTATTGATTTGGGATAAATCATTAGAAATTTAATCCTGGGATGTTAATTCCGCCTGTCACAGACTTCATTTTATCTTCCATTGTTTTAGAAGCTTTGTCGCTTGCTTGTTTAATCGCAGAAGAAATAATATCTTCAAGCATTTCTACAGTATCAGAATCAACTGCTGTAGGATTTTCTGGATTAACAGCTTCTGCAGATAATTTGATTGATTTAAATTTTCCTTGTCCGTCACAGATTACTTTAACAGCTCCGTTCGCAGATTCTCCAGTGATTTCAAGATTTGCAAGTTCTT
>USOK01000085.1 GCA_900556295.1 uncultured bacterium
TTATCGGGTCTTCTGACAAACCAATAAAAATTAACGGGCAGGATATTCCGTTACATGCAACAGGGGCTTTTGCTTATGTTGTAAAACTTGAAAATGGTTCAAATACTTTTACGTTACAGACGGATGATGATAGACAAATTTTTGTTATCAATAAACCTGTAATAAAATCCGAGTGTAATTTGCCGTTGCAATTTTTTAAATATCCTGAAAAAAAATCGGTTTATGTGACAACAGAAGGTGCTCCTTTGCGTTCAACACCTGTCGATGCTGGAATTAATAGGATGGCGCATTTGCAAAGAAATATTGTATTGCAAATAGATGGTGAAAAAGGAGGTTTTTATAGAGTTTTACTTGGAGAAAAACAATATGGTTGGATTGGAAAAACTAATGTAAAACATTTTTTTGATTATGAGGTTACTCCGGCAACAATGTCCGGTTATGACTACGTTGATGAAGAAGATTGTTTTAAGTTTATTTTTCATTTAGATAAGCGTGTTCCTTTTGAAATTGTGGAAGGAGATCCCCTTTTAATCAAATTTTATAATGTAAAAGACAATCCGGAGAATGTTTATACAATGGATTTGCCTATTAAAGAAATGACAAATGGAAAGACCCTTCTTGGTTACGGTGGAGAATATCAAGGAAATGATTTTGTCTTAAAAATAAGAAAGCCGATTTGCCAAAACCAAAGGAAGCCTTTACATAATATAAAAATTGCTATCGATGCCGGTCACGGAGGTAATGAATTTGGTGCAATCGGATGTCTTGGCGATAAGGAAAAAGATATAAATTTAGCAATAGCTCAATATTTAGAAATTGATTTGAAAAAACGTGGTGCAAAAGTTGTAATGACTCGTGAAGACGATTCTTACGTCGGTTTAAATCAACGGGTAGATATTGCGAATGCCGAAGGTGCTGTAATTTTTATTAGTATTCATTGTAATGCATTGCCAGATGGAGCTGACCCTAATAAAAACAGCGGAATAAGTATTTATTACTACTATCCACAGGCAAAATCGTTAGCAGATAAAATTCTTGACACAGTTGTTAGTGATTTAGGTGTTAATAATGATAAAGTAAGGCAAGGTAGTCTTGCAGTTGTGCGTAATACAAATGCTTTGAGTCTTTTAATTGAAACTTCATATTTGATTAATCCGGCAGATAATGCGAATTTGATAAATATAGATTTCCAAAAACAATATGCTCAGGCAATTGCGGATGCTTTAGAAAAATATTTTAGAGAATATTGATTAATAAAACAACAAAAACGAAGTGATTTGAATTCACTTCGTTTTTTGTTACTTTATAGTTAGAGTTTTAGTGTTATTTTGTAATGTAGCTCAAAAGAGTTCTTACTCCGGCTCCTGTAGAACCTGCGATGAATTCCTTTTGAGGTTTTTCGATGTATGCAGTACCTGCAATGTCGATGTGTGCCCATTTTGTATCTTTTACAAATTCTTGCAAAAATACTCCGGCAATTGAAGCTCCACCCATTCTTGTACCAGTGTTTTTCATGTCCGCAATGTCAGATTTAAGGCTGTCAAAATATTCTCTGTCCATAGGTAATTTCCAAAGTTTTTCTCCTGTCTCTTTACCTGTTTCAATTAATCTTTCGATAAGTTCATCATCATTCCCCATAATTCCAGAAATGTGAGAGCCTAGTGCAACAACGCAAGCTCCTGTTAGTGTCGCAATATCTATTACTTCGTCAACATTTAATTCACAAGCATAACATAAAGCATCAGCAAGAGTTAATCTTCCCTCTGCATCAGTGTTGTCTACTTCAATTGTTTTACCGTTTTTAGCAGTTAAAATGTCGCCAGGTTTATAAGAAGAACCTGATGGCATGTTTTCACAAGCAGCAATTAAGCCGTGAACTTCTATATCTGGTTGGAGTTTTGCTAAAGCTTTCATTACGCCAAGAATGCAACTAGCGCCAGACATATCATCTTTCATTGTAAGCATAGAAGATGCTGGTTTAATGTCCAAACCACCAGAATCAAAGCAAATTCCTTTACCAATTAATGCAATTTTCTTTTTGACATTTTTACCTGTATATTTCATATGGATGAATTCAGGAGGGTTAACACTGCCTTGTCCAACGGCAAGATATGCACCCATACCCATTCTTGCGATTTCTTCTTTATTAAATACTTTTGTTTCAATGCCTTCAAGTTTAGATGCGATTTGTGCAAGTTTTTGAGGAGTAGCTATTTGTGCTGGAGTGTTGGCTAAATCTCTTGTGAAATTCATAGCTTCTCCAAAAATAATTCCTTCTTCAACAGTTTCTTGTGAAAAGTTTGCAAAAGTAATTTCATCTAAGTGATGAGCTTTTTCAGATTTGTATTTGTCATACGCATAATCTGCAGTCATAGCCCCAATTACTGCAGATTTGCCATAGTCAGCGTTAATGTCAAAATCAAATATTGCTTTTTTTGCTTTAATTTGTTGTAGTTTTTTTACTGCTTTTGCGACAGCTTCTCTCATTTTGTTATGGTCAAATTCTTCTTTTTTACCAAATCCGATAATTAAAACTTTATCAGCTGGAATTTGTCCTAAAGTGTGGATCAAATAAGTGTGTCCAAATTTGCCTTCAAAATTGTCTTTTTCGATTGCATAGGTATTAGCAAGCTCAACAGAAGTCTTTTCTCCCTCAAATTGGTTCACAACTAAAACTTCTGTAGGAGTTGATTTTACATCTTGTGAAACTTTAATTTCCATATTTCTCTCTCCTTTTCACTATAGAAAGTATATCACTTTTCCTGTTTTTTGTAAATTGGTATATATGTATCATTTTTTAAATATCTACTATACAAAAATGCATAATTATGTTAAGATATTGACAGATGTAGTAGGTAAATATTTTTTGGAAATATATGCGATAAAATCAAGTTAATTAATAAATAATTTGTGACCCGATAGGATATATGTATCGGGCATTGCGTGTATTATTAAAAAATAGAAAAGGATAAGGTATAAAACTTTATGGACTTTTTATTGATTATTGCGGTTATTGCAGTAATAGCTCTAATCGCCGTGCTGTTTGTCCAACATAGCAAAACTAAATCCGTTCTTTTGTCTGTTGAAAAAGATAGACAAGCGTTGGAAGAGAAAGAGAAATTACTTTTGAAGGAAGCTCGTATCAAAGCTATTGAAGAACTTCAAGATGACAGAGAAAAGCTTAACGAAGAAGAAAGAGAAAGGCGCCAAGAACTCGCAAGACAGGAACAAAAGCTAGCAAAACGTGAAGACATGCTTGAAGATAAAATTCAAGAATACACTGAAAAAGATTTGCAAGCACAAAGAAAAATAGATGAACTTCTTGAAAAAGAGGATTATTTGGCAGAAATAGTACAAAAACAAACAACTGAATTGGAAAGAATTTCCGGCATGTCTGCAGAAGATGCAAAAACAATGCTTTTAGACCAATTGAAACATGATTTGGCGCAAGAACAAATGCAATTGGTTCGTGAAAATGAAGCGAAAATTAAAGAAACATCTTTGGAAAAAGCAAAAGAAATCCTTTCAACAACAATGCAAAGATGTATGATTGAACAAGTTGTTGAAACAACTGTTTCAGTTGTTGCCTTGCCAAATGACGAAATGAAAGGGCGTATAATCGGCCGTGAAGGGCGTAATATTAGGGCTTTAGAAACATTAACCGGTGTTGATTTAATCATTGACGATACTCCGGAAGCTGTTGTATTATCAAGCTTTGACCCTGTAAGACGTGAGATTGCAAAACTTGCATTGGAAAAACTTATTGTAGACGGTCGTATTCACCCGGTGCGTATCGAAGAAATGGTTGAAAAAGCTCAAGAAGAAATTGATAAAAAAATCTGGGAAGAAGGCGAAAATGCAGCTCTTGAAATGGGCGTTATGGGCTTAAATAAAGAACTTATCAAAACCCTTGGACGTCTTTATTATAGAACAAGTTATGGTCAAAATGTTTTGAAACATTCTCTTGAAGTTGGGCATATCGCTGGTATGCTGGCAGCTGAAATTGGAGCTAATGAAAAGATTGCAAAACGTGCAGGACTTTTACATGATATTGGGAAAGCAGTTGACCAAACACAAGAAGGAACTCATATTCAACTAGGTGTTGAACTTGCTTTAAGATATGGTGAAAGACCAGAAGTTATCCATGCAATTGAAGCTCACCACGATGATGTTGTCGCAAATACAATTGAGGCGGTTCTTGTAAAAGTTGCAGATGCAATTTCCGCTGGTAGACCTGGTGCAAGGCGTGATACTTTAGAAATTTATATCAAACGTTTGCAAAAAATTGAAGAAATTGTAAATAGTTTTGAGGGCATTAAACAATCTTTTGCGGTTCAAGCAGGTCGTGAGGTTAGAATTATTGTTGAATCAGAGAAATTTGATGATTTAGCATCTCAAAAACTGGCAAGAGATGTTGCAAAACGTATTGAAACAGAACTTGATTACCCTGGACAAATCAGAGTAACTGTTGTTCGAGAATTCCGTACAACGGAGATAGCAAAATAAGTGAAAAGTGAGAAGTGAATAGTGAAAAGTCGAGGACTACTCACTATTCACGATTCTCATCTCACAGAGGATAGATAATGTTTGGTGATAATAAAACAATAAAAATTTTATTTTTTGGTGATTTGGTTGGCAGACCGGGGAGATTTGCTCTTAGGGATTATTTGTCTAAAAATGTTACAAATGATAAACAATTTATTATTGCAAATGTTGAAAATGCTTCACATGGCTTTGGTTTAACAGAAAAGAATTATAATGAAATATCCGAATATGGAATTGACTGTATGACTTCAGGGAACCATATTTGGGATAAAAAAGAAATATTTAACTACATCGATAGGGCAGACAAACTTGTTCGCCCGATCAATTATCCTAATGGAACAGCCGGTTGCGGAAGCCGGATTTTTGAACTTCCGAATGATATTAAAATAGGTGTTATAAATGTGTTAGGTCGAGTGTTTATGGCGCCTGTTGATTCTCAGTGGACTGTTGTAAAAGCTGAAATTGAACGCATAAAGGAGATTACAGTAGTAGATGAATTAATAGAAAAAATAAAATCAGAGGTAGATTTTTTTGTGGTAGATTTCCATGCAGAAGCTACTGCTGAAAAGATTTGTTTTGCGAAATTCTGTGCAGAATTAGGCGTAAGTGCTTTCTTCGGGACTCATACACATGTACAGACTGCAGATGAGCAGATTCTTGATGGTATGGGGTATATTACCGATGCCGGTTTTTGTGGTACTAAAGATAGTGTAATTGGTATGGAATATAAAACCTCTTTAAATCGTTTTACAACAGTTGTTCCTGAACGTTATGATGTAGCTGACGGTAATGTCGTCCAAATTAATGCTGTTGAGGTTGAAATAGATACGACAAGCGGGCATACTGTAGCTATAAGAAGAATTTTTTGTTACGTAGATAAAGAGAAAAAGGAAGAGGAAAATGAAAAGTGATTTGCACATTCACACCCTTTATTCGGACGGTGTATTTTCGCCCGAAAAGATTGTCGATACTGCCATTGACGTCGGCTTGCAAGTTATAGCTTTGACTGATCACGATAATGTTTTGTCATATCCCGTCGCAAAAGATTATTTGAAAAAGACCGGCAGAGAAAATAAATTGGAGATTATTCAAGGTATTGAAGTTAATACTTTGTATAAAAATTATGAGGTTCATATTTTGGGATACTTCATGAATGTAAATGATAATGATTTTCAAAATATGTTGAAAGCTCAACAACAGGCTCGTGTTGAACAAACGAATAAAATTATTGACTTGTTGGCTAAAAAGGAAGGAATTCGTATAAAATTTGATGATATAAAAAAACAAGTTGCGCAAGGGGGAAGTATTGGACGTCCGCATATTGCGAAAGCGATTACAAATGCAGGTGGAACATCAAGTGTTATTGAGGCTTATGCAAAATATATTCACGACGATTCTCCTGTTTATGTTCAGAGAAAAACTGTTACCCCACAAGATGCTGTTGAAATCATATACGATGCAGGCGGAATTCCTGTTATTGCACATCCTCACGATTTAGATATTGCCGAAGAGTTGATTAAAGAGCTTATGCAATATGGATTACGAGGAATTGAGGCATATCACAGAAAGCATTCACCAGCTTGTGTTGAATATTTTTCATCAATGGCGGAAGAGCTTGGTTTGATTGTAACAGGCGGATCTGATTTTCACGCTCCGAATATTATGAACGGACAGATTGTTTTGGGTAAAAACTTTGTACCTGAATGGGTTTACGAAAAGTTAATTGCTGAGAAAAAACGAATCGATATGGCATAAGAGGTGTTATGACAAAAAAACATTATTGGAAACTGGAATATTCAATTGCGTTATTTGTTTTTTTAGGGGTTTTGCTCCTGATAATGCCATTTTCTATTGAAAATACACGGCAAGCAAATTTTATCTCTAAATGGAACGAGAAAATAAATCGTGTTGAATATATGTTTTCAGTAATGAATGCCCATATTACTGATGATATGCTCAAAAGTATGAAAAAAGCTCAAACTCCTCAAGAACGTGAAAAACTTATGCTTGCCTTGATAAAGCCATATTTGCGAATTGACATTGATGGAGTGCCTGTAAAACATTATCATCCTCGTTATATGAATGGGGCTAAGGTTTACAGAGGTCAAACTTACTTTTTTGATGAATTTTATTTTGCCGAAAATAATTCAATTGTCGGGATAAAAGATATTCAGTCTGACAAGTCTGATGATGTTTTGTTCTTGATGATGTTTGATATGAATGGTATTTTACCCCCTAACAGGTGGGGAAAAGATATTTTCGGTATAAATATTTATGACGGCGGAAAGATAGAACCGTTTGGTTTTGATAAAGATATGATTGAACTTAAAAAAGATTG
>USOK01000086.1 GCA_900556295.1 uncultured bacterium
TGAAAAAGGGAGATAAATGTGCCAAAATTGAATTTTAGAAGTGCTTTCGGGGGGGGGCAATGGTTTGAAACTCTCTCATAACAATGCTTTTACTCTTGCAGAAGTTTTGATTACTTTAGGCGTTATTGGCATTATAGCTGCTCTGACTTTGCCAACCGTGATTAATAAATATAAAGTAAAGGTTTTAAAAGCTCAATTTGAAGTTGCTGATAATATTGTTCAACAAGCCGTAAAAAAGACTTGTTTAGAATTAGGCTGTGATTCATTGAGTGAGTATTATGACGGAGTGTCTACTGATGCGAATGTAATGCGAAACCAGGCGAAGTTTGTTAGTGAAACTTGGTTAAAGCAATTTCCTAATGCAAATCAGATTTCCCGTATGGTTTATTATGGTAAAGGGTATAACTTGTTTGGAGAAAAATTGAATGATATGGCAATTCCGTATAATTCAAATGATTATTTTTATATTTTGCCTAATGGAGTTCTTATTGGACCATTTATGAGCTGGTCTCGTGAGTCTATGGGTATGATGTTTGACACGAACGGACCTTATAAAGGTCCGAATAGGATTGGGTATGATATTTTTGTTTATAGCTCATATACATCAAAGGGTGGAAGCTATACGACGCTTTGTGATCCGAGGGTTGTTCATTCGCAGAGTTTGTCCGGTTGTTGGGCATGGGCACATAATAATATAAATCCCAAAACTGGGCAAAGTAACTATTGGGATATTTTGTATAAGCCAAGAAGTTGGTGGAATGAGTAGAATTAAGAGGAAATCTTACCATTATTAAAAAATTTAAATGGCAGACGATTTTGTTACATTTAAGTATATTTGTCTGTTTTGCTTGCTTAAATATTACGGAATGTAACAATTTTAGTGAAATTGAAAAATATATTCAAATATTGTAACGAATTATATACAAAAATAAATTATCCTTGTTGACAGTATATTTTGTTTGTTTTACCATTGTTATGCTTGGAATAAAGTATTTACTGATATCCGAAATATTTGTAGAATAGCGATTCTAAGCAGTGTATTACAATAAGTAAAAGAAAAAGGAATGCAAATGGCAACCACAACTAGACAAAGAATCAGAGTTTGTTTAAAAGCTTATGATCACAAATTAATTGACGTTTCTTCAGATAAAATCGTTGAAACAGCAAAAAGAACTGAAGCTAAAGTAGCCGGACCTATTCCTTTACCTACAAAGAGACGTATATATTGCGTTTTGCGTTCTCCACACGTTGACAAAAAATCTCGTGAACATTTCGAAATGAGAACTCATAAACGTATTATTGATATATACGAGCCAACACAACAAACTGTTGAAGAACTAGGCAGATTAGATCTTCCAGCTGGTGTAGATATTGAAGTAAAATTATAATTTTTAACTGTAAAATTGTAGTTTATTTGAAAATTAAATAAGCATTATGCATGTAATGTGAACTACACACGTCTGGCACGTGTCGGGTGAAATTCCCGAAAAAGGTAAAGAAGTAGCGCTCGCAAGAGAAAAATGCAATCCCGAAACAGGGGCAGAAAAGTGTCTGCACCAAGTAGGGTGAGCTAGAAAGGTAAAAAATGACACTAGGTGTAATAGGTAAAAAACTTGGAATGACTCAAATCTTCGATGAACAAGGTTTGGCAATTCCTGTAACAGTAATCAAAGTTGATCCGATTGTTGTTACTCAAGTGAAAACAGTTGAAACTGATGGTTACAACGCTATACAAGTTGGTACAATTGCTGCTAAAGAAAAACACTTGACAAAGGCAGAAATTGGTCACTTTAAGAAAAACAACCTTGAAAACTTCAGACACTTGCAAGAATTCAGAGTAGAAAACCCTGCTGATTACAAAGTTGGCGACAAAATCGAATTATCAGTACTTGATAACGTAGAAAAAGTTGACGTAACTGGTAAATCAATTGGTAAAGGTTTCCAAGGTACAGTAAAAAGATGGAACTTCTCAAGAGGACCTATGGGACACGGTTCTAAAAACCATAGAGAACCTGGTTCAATCGGTGCAGGTACAACTCCTTCTCGTGTTATCAAAGGCAAAAGAATGGCTGGTAACATGGGCAACGAAAGAGTTACTATTACTAAGTTGAAATTAGTTAAAGTTGATGCTGAAAAAAGCTTAGTATTGGTAAAAGGTTCTGTTCCTGGTTGTGAAGGCAGATTGGTAACAATCGTTCCAACTAGAACTAAATGGAACTAGATTTTGCGTAGTGTGAAGCAATAATCTAGGCAAGAAAGACAAATCGACAAGGAAAAGTCAAAACCGGCTGGTCTTGCCAGATAAAGCGAATAAGCAAGCGGTAAGCAGTCTTAAACGAAAGATATAATTAATAAAGGAAAAACAAAATGTCAAAAGAAATATTAAGTACAAATGGAGAAAAATTAGGCGAAATCACTTTGAACGAAGCTGTTTTTGGTGTTGAACCTAATTTGCACGTAATGCACTTAGCATTAAGAAGACAATTAAATAATGCACGCCAAGGTTCTGCATCTTGCAAAACAAGAGCAGAAGTTTCTGGTGGTGGTAAAAAACCTTGGAAACAAAAAGGTACAGGTAGAGCAAGAGCTGGTTCTCTTCGTTCTCCATTGTTTGCAGGTGGTGGCGTAATCTTTGGACCAAAACCAAGAAGCTACGCTTTTAATATGCCTCAAAAAGCTAGACAATTGGCTATCAAATCAGCTTTGTCTGCTAGAAGCGAACAATTAGTTGTAGTTAAAGATTTTTCTACAATTGTTGAACCTAAAACAAAATTGATGGTAGCTGCATTAAAATCATTGAACGTTTCAGGTAAAACTTTAATCGTTGCTGATGTTAAAGCTGATGAAAACAAAAATCTAGAATTAGCTACAAGAAACATCCCAAGCGTAAAAGTTATTTTACCTTCAAACTTAAATGTAAAAGATTTACTTGAAGCTGATTTTGTTGTAATGACTGAATCTGCTGTAAATGTTATCACAGAAAGGTTACAATAATGGCAAGATCAAATACAGAAAAATTATATGATGTAATTAAAAAACCTATCATTACTGAAAAATCAGTAGGTGCTACAACATTGGGACAATATACTTTTGAAGTTGTTCAAAATGCAACTAAAATCGAAATTGCTCAAGCAGTAGAACTAGCTTTTCCTGGAAGAAAAGTTAAAAAAGTAAGAACAGTTTATATGCCATCTCACGAAAAGAGAATGGGCTATAAATTCGGAAGAACAGATTCTTCTAAAAAAGCCATCGTAACAATCGAAGGCGATCCAATCGAAGAATTGATTGGTGCGTAGCGCGAACGAGCCGAGTGCGTAGGCTTGGCAAAGAAAGCGGATTTTGCGAATAGCAAAATGATGTGATGAGTTGAAAATTGAATATAGAAGTTTAATTGTGCGAAGCACGAAACGAACTTATTGTCTTATTCACTTATTAACTTATTCACCTAAATAGAAGGGGCGTCTGGCACAAGTCCCAAAAGTACAGAAAAGCCAAAGGAGAAAAATTAAAATGGCAATTAGAAAAATAAATCCAACATCTCCAGGACAAAGAGGGATGACAAAAAGTGATTACCAAGAGGTAACTACTTCAGTTCCTGAAAAATCATTGTTAAAATCATTGAAAAAAACAGCAGGAAGAAATAATACAGGTAGAATTACATGTCGTCATAAAGGTGGCGGTGTAAAAAGAACTTACCGTATCATCGATTTCAAAAGAGAAAAATTCGGTGTACCGGCAACAGTTAAAACTATCGAATACGATCCAAACAGAAACGTAAGAATTTCATTAGTATTCTATGCAGATGGTGAAAAAAGATATATCTTGACTCCAGAAGGTTTGAATGTTGGTGACGTTATTGTTTCTGGTCCAGAAGCTCCAGTTCAAACTGGTAACGCTTTACCTCTAGAATTGATCCCACTTGGTACAATTGTTCACAATATCGAATTAATTCCTGGACGTGGTGGTAAAATGGTTAGATCAGCTGGTAACGCTGCTCAAGTAATGGCTAAAGAAGGCGATTACGTAACAATCAAACTTCCATCATCAGAAATGAGAATGGTAAGAAAAGAATGTATGGCTACAGTTGGCACTTTAGGCAACTCAGAATTTAAAAACTTGTCTATTGGTAAAGCTGGTAGAAAACGTTACTTAGGTATCAGACCTACTGTTCGTGGTGTTACAATGAACCCTTGCGATCACCCTCATGGTGGTGGTGAAGGTAAAACTGGTCCTGGTGGACACCCTAAAACACCTTGGGGTAAACCAGCTCTTGGTTATAAGACAAGAAAACAAGGTAAAGCTTCTGATAAATTAATTGTTAGAAGACGTAAAAAATAGTTACAAAGTGTAAAGGGTTGAGGGTAAAACTGTTCAACTTTTCAACCCTTGAACTTTATATATAAACTACCAAATAAAATTAAGAAAGGTAATAGAATGGCACGTTCATTAAAAAAAGGCCCTTATGTAGAAGAAGCTCTACAAACTAAAATAGAAAAAATGAATGCAAACTCTGAGAAAAAAGTTATTAAAACTTGGTCAAGAGCATCAATGATTATTCCTGATATGCTTGGTCATACAATCGCTGTTCACAACGGGAAAACTCACGTTCCTGTATACGTTACTGAACAAATGATTGGTCATAAACTTGGAGAATTTGCACCAACAAGACTATTCAAAGGTCATGCAGGTTCTGATAAAACTGCTAAAAGAAAATAGTAAACCCAAAAGGTAAAACTTTTAAGATAAGGAAAATTAAAAATGGAAGCTAAAGCAAGACAAACTGATATAAAAATGACAGCAAGAAAACTTCGCAGAGTAATCAACGAAGTAAGAGGTAAATCTGTCGTTGAAGCTCAAGATATGTTACGTTTTATGCCTTATTTTGCAGCAAGAGTAGTTGAAAAGAACTTGAAAGCTGCTGTTGCGAATGCACAAGAAAAATATGGTGTAGGAGCTGAATCTTTGAAAGTTTCTGAAATTTTCGCAGATGAAAGCGTTACATACAAAAGAGCAAGAACAAGAGCGCAAGGTCGTATGTATTCAAGACTAAAACGCACTTCTCACTTAACTTTAAAAGTAAGTGATATCACTAAGTAGTAGTAATAACAAAAGGTAAATAAAATGGGACAAAAAACACATCCAACAGGATTTAGAATCGGTGTAATTCAACCTTGGGTAAGCACATGGTTTGCTAAGGTAAAAGATTACGGCGCATTCGTTGCAGAAGATGCAAAAATCAGAAAATTTATTAAGAAAAAACTTTATACAGCAGGTGTTTCTAAGATTTTAATCGCTAGAAAAGCTCAAAATACAACTGTTACAGTTGTTACAGCAAAACCTGGTATCGTTGTTGGTCGTGGTGGTCAAGGTATCGAAGATTTGAAAAAAGAAGTTTCAAAATATCTTGGTAAACCTATTATCATCAATGTTGTTGAAGTTGCAAGAATTGACGCTGACGCTCAACTTGTAGCAGAAGCAATTGCTCAACAATTAGAAAAACGTATCGCTTTCAGACGTGCAATGAAACAAGCAATGCAACGTACAATGAGAGCAGGTGCTCAAGGTATTAAAGTAATGGTTTCAGGACGTTTGGGCGGAGCTGAAATCGCTCGTTCTGAATGGGCAAAAGAAGGAAGAATTCCTCTTCAAACATTGAGAGCTGATGTTGATTACGGTTTCACAGAAGCTGATACTATTATGGGTAAAATTGGTGTTAAAGTTTGGATTTTCAAAGGCAACTTGATGCCAGGCGAAAAAGCTGACCAAAACATCAAAGCAAAAAGCGGCAAAGATGAAAAAGGTGGAAGACGTCCAAGACGTAGAATTTCTGCTGAAAATGCCGAAGAGAAATAAGTAACGAAAATATAACAGGAGTAAAATAAAATGTTACAGCCTAAAAAAACAAAATACCGCAAAATGATGAAAGGCAGAATGAAAGGTACTGAAACCAGAGGAACTCAATTAGAGTTTGGTGGATATGCTCTTCAAGCTGTTGAACCTGGCTGGATTACCAGCAGACAAATCGAGGCTGCACGTCGTGCAATGACTCGTGAAATCAAACGTGGCGGTAACGTTTGGATTAAAATCTTCCCAGATAAACCTATTACAGCAAAACCTGCTGAAACTCGTATGGGTTCTGGTAAAGGTAACTTAGAATATTGGGTAGCAGTTGTTAAGCCTAACAGAATTCTATTTGAACTTGATTACTTTGACAGAAGTGTTGCAGTTCATGCATTAGAATTAGCAGCTCAAAAACTACCTATCAAAGTTAAAATTGTTGAAAAAGCAAAATTAGAAAACAAATAATAAGGAAATAAGTAATGAAATTAAATGAAATGCGCGAAAAAACAGTTGAAGAACTGCAAGGTGCTATAATTGATTGGAAGAAAGATTTGTTCAACTACAAATTGCAACTTTCAACTCACAAGTTAGAAAACACAGCGTTGATTTCTAAAACAAAAAGACTTATAGCTCAAGCAAAAACTGTAATAAAAGAAAAAGAGGTACAGCATGCCTAAGAAAGAAAAACAAGGTGTAGTAATCAGCAACAAAATGGATAAAACAATTGTTGTAAAAGTAGCAGACTACGAACCACATCCAAAATACAAAAAAATCATGGAATCAAATAAAAACTATAAAGCACATGATCCTGAAAATGTTTGCAACGAAGGCGACATTGTAAGAATTGTTGAAGCAAGACCAACATCAAAAGACAAACGTTGGGCTTTGGCTGAAGTAGTTGAAAAAGCAAGATAATAGTGAGTTTATTGTAACTGATTAGATGACGTTAAGACGTTGAGTCGGTTACTAAGTAAATTTCATTGAATTATCAACAAGCGA
>USOK01000087.1 GCA_900556295.1 uncultured bacterium
GGAGCTGCTGCAGATACGCCGAATTTTTCTTCCATAGCTTTTACTAATTCAGCTGCTTCTAACAAAGTTAATTTTTCAATTGATTCTAAAATTGTTTCTACGTTACTCATTATTTTTCTCCTTTTAAGTTGTTTTTGTACATTTGTTTTTACTGTTGTATTAAATTATTGCTTCACACTCCGCAGTATTCGCTCCATTTTATTCCATAAAATATCCGCTCATATGCTCCGTGCTACTTCGAGTTCGTTCGCTAAAGGCTCACTCCACTCTACGCAAAATTTAAGCAGTTTTTTGATCTCTGACTGCTGCCATAGCTCTTGTAAGTTGAGCCATAACTGCGTTGATAGATCCAACGATGCCTGAAGCTGGTGAGTTGATAGAACCAAGGATTTTTGCAAGAAGTTCTTCTTTTGAAGGCATTTTTGCCAATGCTTCAGCTTCTTTAGCTGACAATAGGTTTCCATCTAATGCGCCACCTAAAATAGCACCTTTTTTGGTATCTTTAATGAATTTTGCGACTGCTTTTGCAGGACTTACTTGATCTTCAAAACCGAAAGCGATAGCTACAGGGCCTGTTAAAGAATCAGCAAGAACTTCAAAATCAGTACCCTTCAAAGCGATTTTTGCCAAAGTATTTTTAGTTACCATGTAGTCGCCACCATCTTTTTGAATACTTCTTCTTAAAGATGTGATTTCTTCTACTGTGTATCCTTTATACTCAGTCAAAATAGCTACTTGGGCTTTTTCTGCTTTTGCTTTTATAGCATCTATTTTTTCAGATTTAAAAGCTTTTGTTGCCATGATTAGCTCCTTTTGTTTGTATTACTTGATTGATTTAACAATCTATTATCGACCTAATTTACCCAAATACTAAAAAAGACTTCGCTTTTCCAATATTGGACCGCAAAATCTTACAGGTTAACAAATCTATTTTTATATTTCGACTGTTCACCTCGGTTAGCTGATATATTAAGGAAGTTTTCGGTTTTACCTTAGACTCAAACTTTCGTTTTTGCCCAACTCCCGCTAACTGTCTGCGGTATATCTTCATAATAGATTAAACACTAAAAAAAATCAATAGATGGTTAAACTTTCTTTACTAAAGACCAAACATCGCATTCTTCATCTATATTGTATGAACCACGTAAAAATGGCTTGTACATAGGTTCTGGGTACAATTCGTAACGCATGCAGAAATTGCCTAGGCATACAGCTTCGTTTTGAATATGCAGGGTTAGAAGTTTTTCAAGCAACGGATAAACATCAGTTTTGAAGTTGGTTTTGTCATCGTAAACATCAACTGCAATATAGCTGATTAAAAGCCATCTTTTCTTTTTCATATTTATTCGGATTCTATTTATAGATAAATCAATGAAATTTAATAGGTTATCAACAGTGTTGAAGTCGTTGAGTAAGATCAACATTTTGTCGCCAGTTTTAGCAAACTTACAGCCTGTAATATTTTTTATAGAGGCGTAAAAAGTTTTAAAAGCTTCATCTTCTTTTTCTTTGACTCCTTCATTTTCATCTCCGCCCCAACAACTATCAACCATCATGTTTTTAGCTTTAAATTGTACTAAAACTGCAACATTGTTGCATTTTTTTATGTTATTTTCAACTTCACGCTGGAGTGATTTGTTGAATTTTTCTTCTTTTTTCTCTTCGCAGCTGTTTATTGCAATGTTTATAGAATCTATCATCCGGTGAAAATAGTATTTCGATTTTGCAATTCCAAACACAATGACAATTGCAATCAAGTCAAACAAAAGCAGAGAGCCGTCGATAAATACACCGCCAAGATCAACATCTTGCTGGTAGAATGTGTGAACGAATTCTGAAACAGTGTCTGCTATAGGTTTTGCAAAATCAAATGCCGAGACATTTATCAGACTGAAAAACCAGTATGTAGCAGTCAAAAATACTAAAACCATTAACGCTATTTGCAAAACAAATAGTAAGTTAATAATTCCTTTAATTATTTTTGATAAAAGTTTGTAAATTCCAATCATTAATTACCTAGTGCAATATTATCGATTAATCTTACATTTCCGATTTTTACAGCAATAAACACAATTGTGTTGTCATCTGCAGTTTGTTTCTCTTCTAAATCGCCTGCATCACGAAATTCCAAGTATTCCAATGCATGAGCTTTATTCAAGTATGAATAAGCTGTTTCTGTCAGCGCTTTTACATCTGTAATTCCTTTGTTATAGCAAGCTTTTATGTTAAACAAAATTTTACTTAAAGCTAAAGCATTAACTTTATCTTCCTCTGACAAATATTTGTTTCTTGAAGATAGTGCAAGCCCGTTTTCTTCTCTAACAATCGGGCAAGGTATAATTTGAACAGGGATGTTCAAATCTTTTACCATTTTTTTCAAAATAATTAGTTGCTGTCTGTCTTTTTCTCCAAAGAAAGCGAAATCTGGTTGTGCAATATTAAATAATTTATTTACAACTGTGCAAACTCCGTCAAAGTGCCCTACTCGAGATTTTCCGCATAGTTTGTTTACGTAGAAAAACGGAGGGATTACGTAAGTCAAAAAATCATTTGACATAATGTGACCTTCTCCGTACATTTCTTTTGGAGATGGCGCAAATACAATATCTACACCAGCTTTTTCGCATAATTCTTTATCGGCATCAAGGGTTCTTGGATATTTATCCAAATCTTCTCCCGGACAGAATTGAATCGGGTTTACAAAAACTGAAACTACAGTTTTATCACATTTCTCTACAGCTTTTTTTATAAGACTTAAATGCCCGTTATGCAAAGCGCCCATTGTTGGAACTAAGCCGACTGTCAAGCCTTGTTTTTTCCATTCTTTAACTTTTTCTCTAACTTCCGCTATTGTATGAACTAACATAATATCACTCTCTTTCATCTAGATTATAACACAAAATTTATTTAGGTAGCAAAAAAATCTATTTTCCGGTTTTACTTTATTGGCAAAGGTTTTAAAGGAGTAAATATGCAAATTCAAGGTTTTCAAAATTATAGCAATCAATCTTTCTCGGGGCTAGGGTTACAAACTTTTAAAAATGCAAATAAAAGAATTGATGTATATAAACTTACTAAAAATGACTCTGATTTTATTGACAGAGCATTGAATATAATAAAAGGGCAACAGTTTCCGAAAGATTCTTTAGCTATCGGAGAAGGTTCTAATAGAAATATTTTTGAAAAAGCATTGAAAAAAGTTCAAACACATCAAAACAGCAAAACTCTTGTTGCAATTGAGGATAACAAAAGGATTGCTGGAGTTTTAGATATTGACGATTACGCCGATAATGAAATCAAAGGCATGATTTGCTTAGGGCAAGATAAAAAGGATACAAGAGAAAGTCTTTTATTTTCTGCAATAAAATGCCTTGAACCAACAAACGACGAGACGCTTTCTGTTGTTGTAAAATCTGCAAATTTATCGGATACAATAAAACAATTTTTCAATAAATTTGGCTTTAAATCGGAGGGCAGGGGCGAACAAAAACAAATGTTTTTAGAATTCAAAAATTTTGCTAAAAATACAGGTAAATATAGTGCCAAATCTGATTTTAAAATTACAAATCCACACGGAACAAATGATGTCCCGTTAACTCAAGTATTAAAATTGGATGAATAGATAAAAGTTAGTGCTAAAAAACTTCTTCATCTGACGGGAAACGACCATTTTTAACATCATCATTGTATTTTTTTGCACAGTTGTAAATCAAGTCTTTCATATCTCCATATTTGCGTGCAAATTTCGGTTTGAAATCTGAAAACTTGCCGAACACGTCATCTGAAACCAATACTTGTGCATCGCAATATTTTCCTGCTCCGCAAGAGATTGTTGGTACAGAAATATTCTCTGTAATATACTTTGCAGAGTCCTGCGGAACCATTTCAAGTACAATTGAAAATACACCTGCTTTTTCGAGTTCTTTTGCTTGTCTTAAAATTTCTTCCGTGGCTTCTTGTGTTTTTCCTTGAATTTTGTACCCGCCTAAAGTGTTTAAAAACTGTGGTGTAAAGCCCAAGTGTCCCATTACGGGAATTCCTGTTTCAACAAGACGTTTTATAACGCTTAAAATATAATTGTTGAAACCTTCGATTTTTACGGCATTAGCGCCAAGTCTTATCATTTCTCCACAATTTTTTACAGCTGTAGGAATATCTGTATGATAACTTAAAAACGGCATATCAGTTACAACCATTGCGTGCGAAACTCCTTTAGCAACAGCTTTTGTAAAAATAGACATTTCTTCAACACCAATACTGTGTGTTGTTTCATATCCTAAAGCTACCATTGCAAGACTGTCGCCGATTAGAACAATGTCTATTCCTGCTTCGTCGATGTATTTGGCTGTAGAGTAATCATAAGCAGTAAGGACAGAAAACTTCTGTCCTTCTTCTTTATACTTTTTAATTGTGTTTACTGTAATCTTTTTGGGCATTTGTTTTTACCTTAATTGTTCATTAATTTTGCAGATGGTTTAAGTTTTTCGCCTTTTTGAGTTTTTCTGAACCAGTCGTAAACCGCTCTTGCTACACGGTTCGAGCTATGTCTTACCAAACCTTCTTTACTATCTTCAATAAGTTTTCTTGAGAAAATAGATACTCCCAATTTTTTAATATTTTCAATATCAATTTTTACAGGATATGAACCTGACAATTGATATTTTTGAGCTAAGTTTGAAGGCATAAAGTCATTTACTAATACAGCATCAATAATTTTTCTGCTTCCGGCATGTTTCATCAAAGCGTTAATGTGATCGCTAACGCTGTATCCATCAGTTTCTCCCGGTTGAGTCATAATGTTGCAAACATATATTTTTTTAGCATTTGATTTTGCGATTTCGTTTGCAATATCTTTAATCAATAAGTTAGGAGTGACACTTGTGTATAAACTTCCTGGACCAAGAATAATTAATTCAGCATCCCTGATAGCTTCAATTACATCATCTAAAGCTCTGCAATTTTGTGGGTCTGTATAAAGTCTTTTAATTTTGCCATGAGCTTCCGGAATATTTGATTCGCCATGAATAATTCTACCATCTTCCATTTCAGCAACAAGTTTCATATCATCAAGAGTAGATGGCAAAACTCTTCCACGAATGGACAAAACGTTAGAAGATTCTTTTACTGCTCTATACATATCACCAGTAATTGAGCAAAGTGCAGTCAAGAATAAATTCCCGAAGCTGTGACCTTCCAACCCTTCACCGGTCTTAAATCTATACTGAAATAGTTTTGTAACCAAATCTTCATCGTCAGCCAAAGCGGCGATACAATTGCGGATATCTCCAGGAGGCAAAACCCCCATTTCTTCACGTAATCTGCCTGAACTTCCGCCGTCGTCACCAACTGTAACAATAGCTGTAACGTTATTGGTAATATTTTTTATTCCTCTTAATAACATAGAAAGACCTGTACCACCACCAACTGCAACGATTTTAGGCCCTCTGTTTAATTTACGGCGTCTATATAAATTTTCTAACAATGAATGGTTGCTTCCGCCATCAATCATTGAAAGGTTTGTTTTCTGCCATCCTTTAAAAAATACGCCAGCACCAACCATTACAAAAGCAAACGCAAGCCATTCTGTAGAAAGATTCATTGCAACTTTTCTAATAAATTCCATAGTATAAAACACCGGTTTGATGTCAAACAAAATCAATACACCAAGTGTCATCAAAACAGCACCCAAAAATATTAGTGCAAACCATCTTTTTACTTGCAATCCCGGCATTAACCACATTACATCTTCCGGTAATTTTACGTTTTTTCTGAAATTTTTTATCACAATTTACCTTCTTCTATTCTACCCAACCTGACAAACAAGCATTTTTGTAATTAACTGGAACCGGCGTAATTACGTTATGTGCCTGTTTAATCAATTCCAATGAATTTGACAATCTGTTTGTAAAGTGAATTGTATCAGCTTTTACAACAGTTTTTCCACCTTCTATGTTTGAAACCTGAGATGTTGCCAAAAGTTGTTTTAATCTCTGAATTTCTATATCAGTGTTTTCGTTATCTCTTGCAACGGTATTCACTGTTCCATCAGCATTATACATTTTTTCTAAGCAAACTTCATGTGCAACAGGAATATTGATTAATTCCCCTGCTTTTTCTGTGATTTCACCAGTTGCACCATAATAAACAAGCCATTCTGAACATTTTTTAATAGCTTTTGCAACGGAACAAGCGAATGAAAAATCCTCTGCGCACTTTTTATACATAGCACCGTGAGGACGAACATGTTCGATTTCTAAATGCATAGATTTTGCAAAAGACATTAAAGCTCCAACTTGGTAAACAATAAGCGCTTCGATCTCATCCTCATCAAGGTTCATATCTCTATAGCCAAAACCTTGAATATCGTCAAAACCGATGTGAGCACCAACTACAACATTTTTTTCTTTTGCTTTCAATAAAGCGTTTCTAATAGTCAACGGATCACCTGCGTGAAAGCCACATGAAATATTTACAGAACTTGCATAATCCAACAAATCGAATTCTGCATTGTTTTTGTAAATACCAAAACTTTGTGCCAAATCAATGTTAAAATCGATATTTTTTATTTGTTTTCTCTCAAAATTATCTTGCATAATCATCTTTCCTATATAATAAAATAATTATACCTGATAAAAATTTAATTACCATTATCTTTACATAATATTAATTAGAAGATGGATGCAAGAGAGTTTGTATTCTTTAGCGGTATATACCGCAGTTGTTACGGTAGTTTTGTAGGTCGGAATTGCTATTCCGACAACAA
>USOK01000088.1 GCA_900556295.1 uncultured bacterium
TGGAATTAACAGAATCTTATTCAAAAATTTATGATAAAGACGGAAAAGTTGTAACAGAGGAAGGCAAAGACACAACAAAAAAAGAAGAGCCAGTAAATCCAAAAGAAGTTTTAACAAAGGAAAATTTTGAAAAATCAAAAGAAATATTCAATTCATTTCCTAAAACAACCGAAAATGCAGAAGTTTTAAACTATCTTGGACTTTTTGCTCTAGAAGATTTAAAATTTATAGAGGCTATAAAATATTTTTCGAAAGCTTCTAATTTAAACAAAAAAAATCACAAATATTTATACAATTTAGGTAATGCTTATTTTTATAATGGCTGGATTAAAGAAGCTGTACAGTCTTATGTTCAAGCTATTTGCATGGCGCCTGACAATCTCGGCTACAGATCTTCACTTGCATACCTTTATTACGAACAAAAAAACTTTGAAAAAGCGCAAAAAGAAATTGATTACATTCTTGAACACAATGCAGAATATGGCTTAGCTCATGTTTTAAATGCATTGTTAAAACTTAACAACAAAGATTTTTTAGGCGCACAACAAGAACTTGAAACTAACCTAAGAAACGGAAATAACGACAATTTTACACTTGTTTCACTTGCAGATGTTTATAAAGAATTATTGATGTTTGAAAAAGCTGAAAAAACAATCAAAAAAGTTATTGCAAACAACTGTGAAAGCTTAAATTATCAATGCCAACTAGCTGAAATTTACATCGCTGAAAAAAAATATGATGAAGCTTTAGATGTTGTAAAAAAGGTTTTAGAAAAAAACGAAAATTATATAACTGCCTATTCTATCGGTGCAAAAAGCGCCTATGCAAAAGGAGATTTTGCGGCAGCAAAAGATTTTGCACAAAACGCAATTTCACTTGATATGAACTACGCAAGCGGTTATTTTTACCTAGCAATGGTAAGATTTTCAGAAAATGACTTTGATGAAGCTATAGAATGTATGAAGCGTGCAATTATGTATGACGTGAATAATGCTGAATATTATGCAAAAATGAGCGAAATTTACAAAGCTAAAGAAGATTACAAAACCGCACTTGATTACATAAAAGAAGCTGAAAGCATTTCAGGTGCGAACGAATACAAGCTTATATACAAAGATTTGGCAAGCATTTGTAGGAAATTAAAATAAAATTTGACGTTGTAATTAATACAATTATAATATTACTACAAGCATAGTTTTAATATTATAGGAGATTACTTGTGGATAGAAAGAATTTGAAAAAGATTATATTTGTATCAGCAATTGCGATTATTATGCAATTACCGGCTTTTTCAGCTAAAAAGCAAGATGAAACATTAATGGAAATGCCAAAAACTTATCCAGCCAAATACACATACTCATACGTTAAGCAAATTACACCTATGTACAAAGATGTCGGAAAAGATCAAGTTTTGTACGTCGCACTTGATATGCTAAAAGGTACTAATGGGGAATTTTCACGCAATGCAATTTTAGGCAACAACTTATCCGGACGACCTGTTAAAATTGAATTTAGAGACTTAGGCACAATCAATCCTGATTACGCCAATTTTGATGCTCTCGGCTGGAAGAAAAATAAACAATTATTTATTTACATAAACCCAAGACACAAAGATGCACCTCCAGGGGCATTATCAGCATTACTTTCGCATGAAGCACTACACCAAGACGAATACAACTCTCTTGCAGAAGAAACTTATGCTTGGACAATGGAAGCTTCTGTATGGTATGAAATTTCAAAACTCTATCCAGAAAGCAATGATGAACTTCACCCATTAGTTGTACGAGAAAATAAATTAAAAAAACTGTTTGAACGTGGCGGTTATTCTAACAAATACATCAAGAAAACTGTAATGTCTAATGAAGGCTATAAAAACCTTCCATCAACATCTCCAGGTTTTGAGGATTTGTAATCTGCCACATGAATGCATTGAAGTCCATCCCCAAAACAGATAGTTGTCAATCGTTTCACCTTTACAATGACGGTTAACATGATTTTTACTTGTAATTAGACTATGCATCTTCTCCGCCTTACCTACTAAAAAAGTATATTGATTATAAAAATTCCTTGATGTTAAATATTGGTATGAAGAAGAGAAGTCAAATTATAACTTTCATACTACTAGTTGCGACACTTGTTATACTTAACAAGGTTTTCATAAGTTTTGACAATTTTGAAGTATCTGAAACTCCTGAAATGGTTGATCACGACCAAGTTTCATCGCAAAAACTTTTCGACAACAGTTGGAAAATCATTCGAGACAACTATTACGATGCCGACCTTAATAACCAAGTTTGGAGCCGTTGGAAAGAACGTTATCATGGGCAAATTAAAACTGACGATGATGCTAAAGTTGCAATCGATACAATGCTTGCCAGTCTTAATGATCCATATTCTAGATATATGTCAAAATCAGAATACCTGGAACAAAACAATTCTATTAGCTCAAAAATCACCGGTATAGGAGTAAATATTGCATCTATCGCCGGAAAAATTCATATTGTAAACGTTATGGAAGGAACTCCGGCTCAGTTTGCCAATCTTCTTCCAAAAGATATTATACTTGCAATTGATGGAAAGGAAGTAAACGGACTTTCAATTTCAGAAGTTGCAAACCTCGTTAGAGGACCTGAAAACAGCTTTGTAAATATTACCATTTTACGCAACAACGACAAATTAACCAAAAGAGTTATGCGCAAAGAAATAAAAATTAAAACTGTAAAAAGTTCAGTAATTGACAAGAATATTGGCTATATTCAAATCACAAGCTTTATCGGTTCGACAACTCCAAACGAGTTTTTAGAAGCTTTAGAAAAGACAAAAAATACGCAAGGTCTAATCCTTGATCTTAGAGGCAATACTGGCGGTCTTTTGCCAAATGCTGTATTTATAGCAAACTTGTTTATTCCCAAAGGCAATATTGTAAGTATTGTTGGCAGAAATGGCTATAAATATGATATAAATGCTCAGGATACAGAATTTGGAGTGAATAAACCAACAATAGTTTTGGTTGATGGCAATTCTGCAAGTGCCAGTGAAATTCTTTCCGGCGCTCTAAAAGACTACAACAAAGCTAAACTTTTGGGAACAAAAACATACGGCAAGGGAATGGTTCAAAAAATCATTCCAATGCCAAATGAAACAGGTATAAACTTAACCGTAGCAAAATACCTAACCCCGAAAGGCACTGATATCAATAAAAAAGGGATTACCCCTGATATAAAGGTAAATTTGAGTATTCAAGACGTAAAAAATAACAATGACGCCCAACTTCAGGTTGCAAAAAATACCTTGTCACAGATGATGTTAAGTAAAAAATAATAACATCTATTTTTTTCTTAGAACTAGCTCATAACCTAAAATATCATAAAGCATTTTGACTTCACTATACTTAATCGTATCTCTGTTTAATTTTCCTGAGATATTATAGATAGAATACGGTTTTCCTAATTTCTCCGACATTCTTTTACATAATTCGGTCATAGTCATATCATTCATAACCAATAAATGCTTAATTTGCTGTTTTGTGTTCATTTTTTGATTATATAATAGGTTTTAACTAAAATCTTGACTTTTTAACTATAACAACTATAATTTAACTATAGTATTAAAAATATTGTTTTCTTTTGAATATCATATAATAAAGAAGAACATCACATTAAGGAGAGAAAATTTGTTTAAGAAAGCCTTTACATTGGCTGAAATATTGATTACACTTGGAATAGTAGGAATTATATCTGCACTGACAATACCTACCTTAATCCAAAACTATAAAAAACAAGTTCTTGTAAATCAACTAAAAAAGGCTACGAGCGAAATTTCTCAAGGGCTTCAACTAATGATGGCAGAGGATGAAGTAACAAGTTTAACTCAAATTAATGGAGCTGTAAGTTATTGTGCGGCGTATAATCGTTTTGAAACCGATTGGCATTGTATACCACTAGGAAAAAGATTTTTAAGCTCTTTTAAAGGTAGCCGTTATGTAACAAACATCCAAGATATCCCAAATTATAAATGGAAATACTTAAACGAAGAAAAATACGAAGTGCCAGGGATAGTAAGTGCACATATACTAGCAGATGGCGCAATGATTCTTTGGGGAGAATACTGGCTTGGCGAAGTCCAAATGACAGACTCAAATGCTATAAAAAATGGGGATGGATACGTTATGGTATTTACAATTGATGTAAACGGATTTAAAGGACCTAACCAGTGGGGAAGAGATTTATATTATTTTTGTGTAACTCCTGAAGGAACACTTGTACCTGCAGGAAGTGCAGAGTATAGAAAACGCAGAGGCGAAATGTCCCTTTGGAATTCTGACAGTTCAGGAACATGCAATCCAGAAATATTTAAAAATAGTAATGGTAAAGGTTGCGCAGCCAGAATTATAGAAAAAGGGTGGAAGATGGATTATTAAGCAATCAAAGTAAAAAACAACGATAACAAACCTGCCGTTTTTAATATTGCTTTTAATAAGCCTGTTTTAATCTCTTTATTTGCATGAACTGGAACAACAATTCTTGCCTCTTCACCTTCTTTGGCAAAAACGTGGTGAGAGCCAGCAATTCGGACTAACTGTCAACCATTATCCTGTAAAATTTTACATAATTTCTTGCCTGAAATATTTTTCATAAAGCTACTGATATAATTTCCTCTTTTGTATCAGACAAATCCACAGACAACCAAGCTGTAATAGCCTCTTTAATATTGCTTTTTACTTCTTCAACAGTGTCTCCTTGAGTATAACACCCTTTTAATGCAGGAACTTCCGCCCAGTAACCATTGTCTTCTTTATGCAAAATAACATCAAATTTCATAAGTACCTCTTATAATAGAGTATAACAGATTTTTATACATATTGCAACTACTATCGTTTAAATATATTTACGTCTTTCAAGTCTTTTCGATTTACGACAAGTCCACATTTTGAGCAGGCAAGAGTCTCTCCGGTACTGTCAATTGGAAGAAACACGTGTTCGCATTCTTCGGAATTAAATTCCGAATCTTCTTCATCTTTAGCAAACGGGTCAAAATCTAGTTCTTTTCTATATTTTTTGCCATTTATATATTTTGTTATTAATTCAAATAGATACATAGTTACAGTTCAAAGCTATCAGGAAACATTTCTTGGAGAGATTTTACTGCAATTCCATCATCAGTTTCAAGGATAATATCCAAACCTTCTGACGAAACGAACTCACTCATAACCTGTCTGCAAGCCCCACAAGGTACGCAATATTTACGCTTTGGAGAATATATCGCAACTGCACGAATTTTCCTTTCTCCATTCGCTATAGCCGTTCCAATCGCATTGCGTTCTCCACAAATTGTCATTCCATAACTTGAGTTTTCAAAATTGCATCCTGTGTATACATTTCCGCTTTCTGCAAGTACGCACGCTCCAACAGGGAATTTTGAATATGGAACATAAGCATTTTCTGAAGCTTTTTCAGCCAATTTTATCATTTCTTCGTATTTCATACCCGCATTCTATGCGATTTTTCAAATTTTGTTATCCTACAATTATATGAAATTATTTATTTCTGAAATATAAAAATATAGACTGCTATTCTTTAAAAAATTTATGATACAATTTCATTATGAAAATATTTGCAAGAATTTTACTAATCATAGCAATGTTAACCTCTTTTGCACAAGCGATAACGTTTGATGTGCTCGTATTACCATCAGATTTATTCAATACAAAAGAAAATTACTACGGTTTTGATGAAGTTTCAGAAATTGTTGCAAATGATATTATCAAAGATTTCAACTTATCCAACGGAAAGATAAAATCACCTGATTTATATGAAGTTAGAGAGAAATTAAACCAAAATTCTGATTTAAAACAAACTGTCAACAACTTATTAAAAACCTACCAAAGTTCAAACAAACTTGACTATCCAGCCATCAAAAAAGCAGGAAACAGCTTCAATTGCAAATCTGTTTTAATTGTTTCAAGTTCCGTTGTCACAAACAAAAACTCTTTAAAACGGAGTGTTTGGGAAGTCCTAAACATCGCATCTGTTTTCGACATTTCTTATCCGTACCGGTTAGAAACATCTGTTGTTTTGCTTGACACAGTAAATGACCTTGTAATGTGGAGCAACAACTATTCTACAAAACTCGGTGCAAATGACAATGTATTTTCAGCAAACAATTATGCACAAAAGCCAATAGCGAGCTGGAAAAAATCAAACTCTACTCAAAAACTGTCGTAGCGCCATCTGTGTCACAAAATATAATGCTTAGATTTTTCCCCAGAGCAATAAGACCAATAACTACCAAAGTTAATGACAACAACGGCGGAGCATTAAGGTTTGAACGAACAATCCCTGAAAAACCTAAAGCAAAAGATTCCTCAGACCCTTTTTATGGCGATATGATTTTTGGAATATAAAAAGTTATTGCTTATTATTTATTGAATCACGTCTTTTATTAATATTATTAAGTTGGTTTTGGCTATCAGTACGTCCTTCATTCATTTTATCTTGGATTGTTTGAGCTTCTTTTCGTGACTTACTTTGAAAATCCGGAATATGTTTTTTCATCTGTTCATCCTGTCTATTCATCATTTGATTCATTTCAACTTGTGACGGAGTATTACCTGCAACCTTATCCAACTCTGCGAACCTGTCTTTTGCATCGAAAAATGCGATAAAGGCTACTACAAATATTGATATAAAAATTAAAGATTTTTTCATTTGTACTCTTCCTTTCTTT
>USOK01000089.1 GCA_900556295.1 uncultured bacterium
GCTGTTGAGGAAAGAGGGATTTAAAATTCTTGGCATCACGCCAAATAGAAGACGTCCAAATCTGGATGTTTATATATTTGAAGCAACACCGGAGTTATGCACAGCTCTTGATACACATATCCAAAATAAAGACAACAGAAGGGATAACTAACGAAAGTAAATCGGAGGGAAAATCATGAGTGAAAAAGAATTTGACCGCGGTAAGTGTTTTACATTCTTTGCTTCGTATAGGAAACAGGGCGAAAGAATAAAAGAAATTGAACGCAAATATCAAGATGTTATTGATCTTTATAAATTTACTCAATTTGTAATTAGTAAACAAAACGAAGAAACTCGTAAATTCGCTAAAAAACACGGAATTAAAATGATTGCAGATAGACAAGTAGCTTTTTCGGATCGTGACTGCTGGGCATATCAATCATTGTTCTTAAAAGGTTGGTGTTTAGGCTGTCCTCCGGATTACTTCTCAAAAGATGGTCAGGCATGGGGCTTCCCTGTAATGGATCCTGAAAGAATGTACAATGCTGACGGTTCTTTGGATGATGGTGGGCAATTATTGAAAAACTTATACAAAAAAATGTTCCGTGAAAACCCTGGTGGTGTTAGAATTGACCATATTGTAGGTTTGATTGATCCATGGGTATACAAACAAGGGAAAAAACCGAAAATAGAACAAGGCGCAGGCAGATTATATTCATCTCCTGAGCATCCGGAACTTTCTAAATACGCTATTGCAAAACTAGAAGATTTGGATACAGAACTTACTGCTGATAAAGAAAAAAGGGTTAAATCTTTGACTAAACAGCAAATCAAGGATTACGGCAGATTGATTGAAAAAATAGTTATTGCAGCTGCCAAAGAAGAGGGTTTGGATAAAGATTCTATTGTTTGTGAAGATTTAGGAACTTTGACAAATCCGGTTGCGTCAGTAATGAAAGAATTCGGCTTACAAGGTATGAAGTTGACTCAGTTTGTAGAAGCTGACAAACCGGAAGATCCATATAGATGTTGTAATATCGATAAACGTTGCTGGGCAATGGTTGGAACACATGATAATGAACCTATCAAGATGTGGGCTGACCAAAATATACACAGTCATATTGGTTATTTGCACGCAAAAAACCTTGTGGATGATTTATTTGCAGAAGCTGAAAACAAAGATGATATTATAGTTCATTTGACAGACGATGCAGAATTTTTGGCTCAAACAAAACTTGTTGAATTGTTTGCATCTCAAGCAGAAAATATTCAAATTTTCTTTACAGATTATTTTAATATCTATGATGTTTACAACAGACCGGGGACTTCTGGAGACTCAAATTGGAGCTTGAGATTGCCTGATAATTACAAAGAGCTTAATGCTATTAATCTTGCTAATATTTTAAAATTGGCAATTGAAGCAAGAGGGCATGAGTTTGCTGAAAAAAATAAAAAAGTAATTGAAAAACTTGAAGAAATAAAATAAATAATAAATTATCAAGTGTCCTCTTGAAAAAGAGGACACTTGACTCTAATTTCACGGTAGGAGGTAAAAATGAATATAAAAAATTTACTGATAACTCTATGTATCGTCTTTAGTTTTGGGCATGGCGCTTTTGCGTATATTGACAGTTATTATGAACCTTCTACGGAGGCAAAATTACAATATAATCAGGGGGTAGATTTCTATAAAATCAAGCAGTATGATAGGGCGATGGCGTCTTTTAGGCAAGCTATTGAGATAGATCCTAATTATACCGATGCGTATTATAATTTGGGAATAATTTTAGAATATTTGAACCAAAATAGTGAGGCGTTGGATGTTTTTAAACAGATTATTGTAAGAAATCCAAATGATTATGAATCTGTTTTTAAGGCTGCGGATTTAAGTGCTAGATTAGGACAAACAGCTAAAGCTAAATCTTATTTGTCATTAATTCCGCCGGAAAGTACTATTTATACCAAAGCTCAATCACTTGCAAATTCTATGAGTACTGATATGCAAACGATTAAGGTACAGGAAAATAAACTTGCAAATGCTGATACGCATAAAATAGACCAAACCAATGGTATGTATAATAATATTACAAGTCCTACTGGGGTTACGACAGATAAAAACGGCAATTTATATGTAGCATGTTTTTCTGATAATATGATTTACAAAATAACTCCGGATGGTAAACGTATTGTGTTTATAAAAGATTCAAGAATAAGTGGGCCTATAGCATTGGCAAGTGATAGTTCTGGAAATATTTATGTTTCAAATTATAATAGTAACAATGTTGTAAGGATTTCTGCTTCCGGAGCAATTTCAATACAGATTTCAAATGTTCAAAAACCTTATGGGTTACATGTATCAGATGGGATGTTATTCGTGTCCTCACAAGGAAGCAATTCTGTGTTGAGATATAAATTGTAGTTGACAAAATCAAAATTCTTTAACAAAACTTAAACATTTCCTCTTTTTAAATGATGTAACAATTCGTATATTAGATAGAATAGATATGTAAAGAACAATAATTTGGGAAGTTTAATGAGCCAGAGTTTTGATTTTACATCGTATAACAATATTAAAAGGCTGTCTGAGGATGAGCTGGTTGCTTTGTGGCAAGAATATCTAAACAACAAAAGTAACAAAGCAGTTCGTGATACTCTTATTGTTCAATACATTTATTTAATCAGATACGTTGTAGGTCGTGTTAAGGTTACACTTCCGGCGACTATTTCGATTGAAGACATCGCAGGTTACGGTGTCGAAGGACTTATAAATGCTATCGAAAGATACTCACCCCAGAAAAATACAAGATTTGAAACCTATGCTCTTATTAGGATTCGTGGCGCAATTTTAGACAGAATTAGGGCTCAAGACTTTTTGCCAAGAAGTGTTCGTAGAAAAATTAAAGATATTAAAAATGCTCAAGAAAAACTAAAGCAAGAGCTTGGTAGAATGCCGACTACAACTGAAGTTGCAAACTTACTTGATATGGAGCCGGAAAAGGTTAATCAACTTCTTGCAGAAGATACAACAATGACTTCGCTTTACGATAAACGGGGCAATACAGAGGACAGCGTTGAAATTATTGATACTATTCAAGATGAAAATAAACTCAATCCTCAAGAAAATGCTGAAGAACAAAACGTTAAGCAAGAACTTGAAAAAGCATTAAAGAGGTTACCTGAACGAGAACGAATTATAATGGTTTTGTATTATCAAGAAAACATGACCTTGAAAGAAATCGGTGAAACAATTAATATGTCCGAATCTCGTGTTTGTCAGCTTCATGCTCAAGGTATTATGAAATTGAAAAATATTCTTAGCGAAAACAGAACAACTAGACTTCGCCAAAGCATTATCGCTTAGCTTCATATTCAATTATTACAAAGTCTATTCTGTTATCAAAACCTTTTGTATTTGTAGAAACATTGCTTTTAAACGGCATAAGTTCTCCAAAACCCATAGGAAAAATTTGTTCAAATGGTACTTTCTTACAAAGCACCATATAATCTGCAATATTTTGTGCTCTAGCGGTTGAAATTTCCCAAAGTTCGTTATAATCACTCTCGGAAGGAATTTCTTGCTGGGTATGGCTTTCTATAATACATGGTTTTTTAAGCTTTTGCACAATTAATGCAATAGTATCTAAAATATATAATGAACTTTCTTTAATTCGAGCATCACCGTTTGAAAAGAATTTATTTTCATCAATAATAATAAGTCCCCTCGGAACTTTTGTATAAATAACACCTTGTTTTATTGGCATATAGGTTTTAAAAATCTGTTCTAGTACCTCTATGCTTGGTTGGTAAGATACTGAAATATCAATTGTAGAACTTGAAAAACCTGTACATAAAATCAGAATTAGAATAAAAAAGATTAGATAAAGATTTTTCACAAAGTAATATCCTCGGAAGTATTATTTAATACTTTGTAAAAGAATACTATTAGCCATCTAGGTCTGAAAATCGGATATACAATTGCCAAAAGGCGAAGTCTGTTACAGAATTTAGCTCGGAAAACTTCTCAGACAGCTCCGATATTATCAGACGATTCACTACGGTTTCAACACTGTCAAAACAAACTTGTCATTGAAGTATTTATTTGCACAATCTTTAATATCTTGCGGAGTTACAGCTTTGATTTTTTCAACAGCATTTTTATGAAAATCAAAACCAAATCCCATAATTCCATAGTGAGCAAGACAGTTTGCCTGTTGAGAATTTGTTTCGCTTATAAAAGCCCATTTGCCAAATATATTATTTTTAGCATTTTCAAGTTCTTCTTCAGAAACAAGATTTGTTTTAATTTTTTCAATCTCTTCTTCAAAGCCTTTCAAAGATGTTTCAATATTTTTTGGTTCTGTTGCGATATAAATTGAGAAGTTTGCAGATCGTCTAGCCACATCGTAGGCACTTCTTACAACATAAGCCAATCCCTTTTTGTCTCTCAATTCCAAAAATAACCTAGAAGACAGTCCACTTGCGCCTAAAATAATATTTAATAATGCGATTGCCGGATAATCAGAACTATCTGCAGAACCAACTAGCCAGCCTTTTAAAATGTGTGCTTGATTTAAATCAGATTGAATTATATCTGCATTTTTAGCCTCATTCAAAACAGGTTTTATTAATTCTGGGAGTTTCTCAATTGATGCTGGGATATCTCCGAATTCTTTTTCTAATACAGAATTAACTCTGTCAAAATCTAAATCGCCAACAAAAGCAGTAACTTTTTTGCTGTTTTCAAAAATTTCCTTATACGCTTTTTTAACATCCTCTTTTGTGATGTTTTTCAAGTTTTCTAAAATTACTGTGTTTGTAAAGCCGTAATTGTAACCAGCGTAAATATTTTGGTAATAGCTATCAATAATTTTTGCACGAGGAGAATCTAATTCTGCAATTATTTCACCTTCAAGTTTTGTGCGTTCTTTTTCAAACTCTTCAAAAGTAGTATTTTTAACGATATCTGCAAAAATATCTATAGCTCGTTCAAAGTCTTCGTTTAAGCATACAAACTTAAATTTTACATAATCGAGTTTTAATTCCGCTGAGAACTCAATTGCATATTTATCTAATTCTTCTGATAACTGTTGAGCTGTACGATTTTTAGTGCCTTGCATAAAAAGTCTTACCATCAAAGAATAAACTCCGGCTTGTGATGACGGATTATTCAAAGAAAAGTTTAAATAAAACGCAACTCTAGGAGTATCAGGATTTCTTTTATATGCAAATTCTATATTATTTTTCAATTTTGTAATTTTGGTAGTCATACAATCTCTCCTCTATAATTGTAATTATTTTAACATAATTAGCTTGAAAATACAAATTATACAATTTCGTGTTAAAATGGAAAAAACGGAGAAATTATATGATGCAAGGATTGTTTATAACATTTGAAGGGCCTGACGGATGTGGAAAAACAACTCAAATGAAGTTGTTAGCAGAATATTTAGAGAAAAAAGGTGAAGAAGTTGTTTTGACAAGAGAGCCTGGCGGGAAAGGATTAGGTGAAAAAGTTCGAGAAATTTTGCTTAACTATGATGGCGAGGTTTCTGATAGATGTGAATCTTTTTTATTTCTTGCAGATAGAGCTCAAAATATTGATATTATAGTTAATCCGGCCGTGAAAGCAGGAAAAATTGTTCTTTGTGATAGACATATTGATTCTACCGTGGCATATCAAGGATATGGACGAGGTCTTGATATTGAACGTATAAATATGTTGAATAACCTTGCAACAAATGGTAAAAAACCTGATTTGACTTTTGTATTTGATGTAGATGTTGAAACATCAATGAAACGTGTTGGCAAGGAAAAAGACCGCATGGAAAGTGCCGGAATTGACTTCCATAATCGTGTTCGTCAAGGTTATTTAGAACTTGCAAAGCAAGAGCCAAACAGAATTAAAGTCATTGATGCAACTAAATCAATTGAAGAAATTCATGATGAAGTAATTAATATTTTGAAAAAGTAATCTCTCGAGCTTACTTTTTGTAATTTAGCCAATAACTTTTTGGTGTATATAACAAATTCCAGTAAGGTTCGGATGGATTTAGCGGACTTTGATTTTTTTGTGCAAAAAAGTAACACCCCATCCAATTACGAGAATGTTGAATTGTCGGATTACACATTACATCGGTTGCTTTTTGGTTTGAAACATAAGTAAAAATATCATGTCCTATACGATTTGGACCTTTATAAGGTCCATTAGTATCAAAAACAGCTGCTATTAGCACTGGATGGTTAAAGCCTCCCAAATAAGTAAATAAAGGAGATACCGTCATTCCATCAGCTAAAATCATATATTTATAAGGGGGATCTGAATATAAACAACTATACGTTGTATTATTAAGTTTTGCTCCAAAGAAAGAATTACAATAAATATTTTTCCAATAAGCTTCCGAATCACTAAAAATTTTCACAGTTTTAAACTGTTTATACCATATATCATTTATTTCCGGAATTTGTTGCTTAAGCAATCTATAATTTTCATTATTATCACAAGTAGCACATCCTGCTACATTCAACTCTGCAAGTGAAGTATAACCGTATTCATTAGCAGTTTTTTGAACAGCTTGCTGAATAATTGAATCAGCTTTTTTAAATTGATTTTCCAAAACTTTT
>USOK01000090.1 GCA_900556295.1 uncultured bacterium
GATTAATTCTGTTTTATCCGCTTTGGTTTTTAGCGTTTTATTAATCTCTTCAACATCACTTGCAGCAGACGTTTTGTTCTTTTCAATAAAATTTGCAAGTGAAATAAAATTTGCATTGACTTCATCTGCCTTGGCTTTTGTACCAGGAACAAATGAGTATGGAATCATTGAATCAGTCATTAATTTACCTTTCTGACCAATTTAATGAATTTTGTATTAATATTTTGGCGTTTGATAAACAATTATATCACGTATTTGCCAAAATCGTCAATGTTATGGTAAAATCATCTTATGGCAATAGGTGTTGATATTGAAGATATAAACAGATTTGAAGGCAAGTCAGAAGAGTTCTTGGACAGAATTTTTACGCCGTTGGAACTTGAATATTGTATGAAATATTCAAAACCGCAAAGTCATCTTGCAGTACGTTTTTGTGCTAAAGAAGCTGTTGTTAAAACTCTTACTGCACTTGGGATTTTGCATGTTTCGTATAACGAAATCGAAGTTTATCATAACGAAAACCAATGTCCACAAATTCGTATCCTGAAAAAACTTGAAAAAAACATTGTTTTTCAAGTAAGTTTGTCTCACGATCGCACCAAAGCTATTGCGTTTGTTACTGGGGAAGAACAATAGCATTTTGTTTTTTATAAGAACCCAAAAATCTCAGATGAGTCGTTTTTTCTTTAACCTGTTGAATTGTCTGCATAATTTGCGGATTATGGATGTGACCGTCAAAGTTTACAATGAAAATATATTCTCCAAACTTGTGTTTTGACGGACGAGAAGCAATATAAGAAAGATTAATATGATTTTTCATAAATACATTCAACACATTCAACAAGGCTCCGGGTTTATTTTCGGTAGAAAAAGCAAGCGATGTTCTATCGTTTCCGGTTTCTTCAGTTTCATAATTCCCAATAAGGATAAACCTTGTTTGATTAGTTTTGTCATCATTTATATTTTCTTTTAAAATATTCAAATTGTATGCCTCTGCGGTTTTAGCACTGCCGATTGCCCCATAAGTCAAATTGTAATTTTGCAAACTGCGAGCAGCTTCCGCTGTACTTGGAGCTTCTATAATATTAACATTAAACGGCATTTCGTTATGAATAAAGTCTTGACATTGCGCAAGCGCCTGCGGATGAGAAATTATACCCGTAATTGAAGAGAATTCTGTAGTTCTCGCCAAAAGACAATGATTTATCGGCATATAACATTCTGATAAAATCTTTATATTCGGATTTTTTGTAACCATTAGATTATCCAAAGATTCTCGAACTGTGCCTTCAATTGAATTTTCTACAGCCAAAACACCTAAAGAATCTTCTGTATCATCAACATATTCTACAACCTGCCTGATAGTTTGGAGTGGTGTCGGGTAAGCGCTAATATTAAATCGTTTGCAAAATTTATCTTTTGCCATCTCTGTAAAAGACGCCTGTGGACCAAGATATGCGATAGTTTTAACAGTTTCTAAATTTAACATTTGCGATTACTCCTTATTTTTTATATGATTATAACAGATAGATAATATTGAGGCAAGAAATATGAGTAAAATTAAATTTGGGACAGACGGTTGGAGAGCCGTTGTAGGAAAAGATTTTAACGAAGAAAATGTAAAAACAGTAACAAAAGCTATCGGGAAATACGTTTTTGACAACTTTGGTACAGATAAAGAAATTATTGTAGGTTACGACCCACGTAATATGGCACTTGAATATGCAGAACAAACAGCCGAACAATTGGCAGAATACGGGTTTAAAGTTCTTTTATCTAAAAAAGTTATTCCGACTCCTGTACTTGCCTATAACGCAAAACATTTAAACGCTTGTGCCGTGATGTTTACAGCTTCTCACAATCCACCTGAATATTTAGGAATAAAATTCATTCCGGATTACGCAGGACCTGCAACGTCTGAAATTACAGACGAATTAATGTACAATCTTCACGCTAATTTCAAAACTTTAGGCAATGGTACTGTTACAAAATATAATTTTGCCCCGGATTATTTTGGACATATTGAAAAATTAATTGATTTCAAAAAAATTAAAACTCTTGACAAAAATATAATTTTTGATGGCTTGTACGCAGCAAGTATCGGATATTTCGATAAATTACTTGATATTAATGGAATTAAATATGACAGCCTGCACATGTTCCACGATATTAATTTTGGTGGCGGAATGCCTGAACCAAAACCCAAATACTTGAAAGAACTAATTGAAAAAGTTAAATTAACTCCTAACTCCGTCGGCTTTGCGAATGATGGTGATTCAGACAGATTTGGAGTGATTAATGAAAATGGCGAATATGTTTCACCAAACGAGATTATTTCAATCCTTTTAATACACTTGAAAAAACATAAAAACTACAAAGGTTCGCTTGTTAAAACAGTTGGCGCAAGTCTTTTGTTAAACAAAGTTGCAGAAAAGTTAGGTGTTGAAGTTATTGAAACGGCAGTTGGGTTTAAACACGTAGGTGAAGCTATGAGAAAATTCAACCCAATTATTGGAGGAGAAGAATCTGGCGGATTGAGCATTCAAGGACATATTCCGGAAAAAGACGGAATTCTTGCAAACTTGCTAATTTTAGAGGCTATGGCTTATGAAAACAAATCTCTTGTGGAACTCCAAAAAGATTTGTACAATTTTGTTGGTTGTGAATTTTATAATGACAGAATAGACAAACGTCTTGAAAATGTTGACGAAATTAAACCAGTGCTTGAAGAATACAAAAACAAAACTGCAATCGGTGATTTCAAAGTAAAATCTATCGACACAAAAGACGGTGTAAAACTTTATTTTGACGACAATACAAGTTGGGTTTTAGTTCGTCCGAGCGGTACTGAACCATTATTGAGAATTTATTTTGAAAGCGATAGTCCAGAAAAATTGGAAAAATTAAGAAACCTGCTATGGTAAGTCTGATAAGAAGTAAGTTGAGCTTTTTATCATAGTAATTTAAATTTGACTCCGTAATCTGTTGTTTGAAACGAACTTATTCTCATACGCTTTTATATGACCTTAGATTGTAGGTCAGTTCAAAAAACTAAAAAGGCGAAAATCTAGCGCCCAGCGTAGATTTTCGCCTTTGGAATATAAATCAATTGAAATTCATTAACTTTCAATCAACAAACTTGCGCCGATTACACCTGCAGTGTTACCGAGTTCTGCCGGAACAACATCCACTGCTGAACCTGCAATTTTCATTGCTCGTTTGCGTAATGTTTCTTTTAGCGGGTTAAGTAAGAATTCACCTGCTTCAGCAACCCCTCCGCCAACAATGATTTTTTCAGGATTAAGCAGATTTACAACGCTTGACATTCCAAAGCCGATATATTCTCCCATTTTAGTAAAAATTCTTTGAGCGACAGGATCTCCGGCATTTGCTGCTTTACATACGATATATGGAGTAATTGGAGCTCCATTAGCAATTTCCCTAAACTTTGCAGATTTCCCGCCTTTGATATAATCTTCTGCCATAGCAACAATTGATGGACCTGAGGCAAAAGCTTCTAAACAACCTTCATCTCCGCATCCACAAAGAGGTCCGCCATGCATTTCCAATTTAATATGACCGATTTCACCTGCAGCGTTTGAAGCTCCACGAACAAGCTTTCCATTGATAATTAGACCGGAGCCAATTCCTGTACCAACTGTAATACAAATTAGATTTTCACAACCTTTGCCAGCACCATAGTTAAGTTCACCTAATGCAGCACATCTAACGTCATTGTCTACACGAGTTGGAATATGGAATTCATCCTCAATTAATTTTGCGATAGGAACTTCTACCCAGCCAGGAATGTTTGGAGCATTTCTTACAATTCCGGCTTTGTAATCAACTTGCCCAGGAAAACCAAATCCAATACCTTCGATATCCTTAGTTTCAAGTTTTGTTTCTTTCAACAAATCGTGAATTGCCTGTTTAATATTTTCAACAGTATATTCATATCCCATTTCTGCACGAGTCGGTACAGAATTAGAATATTTAATCTGTCCTTTATCATTTACCAATGCTAATTTGACGTTTGTTCCCCCAACGTCAATTCCAATTCTATTTTTTGTCATATTTCTTTCTCTCCCTTTGACCGGTTTGCTCTATACTTCGGTTTCGTCGTCCAAATCTTCGTCTTTGTTGAATTTATCAAGAACCATTGTTGCCATTTCTTTAGCAATAATATGTTGTGTTGCTGATGGGCAGTTTTGTAACATGTTCATTGCAGTTCTCAATGTACTGTCAATATCATACCAACGACCTTTGCGATTGTCGTCAATACCTGAACCTACTGCGTTAATAATATCTTCCACAGCTTCAAATTTTTCGTCCTCAATGTTATGTTCTATAATAATTTTAATCAAATTCAAAGCGATTCTAATTTGAGTTTCATCATCAGATTTTTCAAGTGTTTGAACAGCCTGTGATAAAACTGGATCTTTATCATACCAACGTCTATGTTGGTTTGTGTATTCTTCTTTCATAACTTCTCTCCTCTTATACTACTATGCGTCTATTATGAAGGTTTTTTGAGAATATGTCAAGTCAAAAGTGAAAAGACCATTTTAAAAAGTAGGTTGGGCTTTCTAGCCCAACATTATGAATTTACTGATAGCGACACTTCTACTTGCTCAATTTCAAAAACGTAACGAATTTATCTCCGTACTTTTTCTGTTTAATAACTTCAAAATCACCAAAATCTACATCCACTACGTGTTCTAAAATTACAATGCCAAAAGAAATTGTCCTAATTGCTTCTAAACTTTTTTCATAAATTCCGGAAAAATATGGTGGGTCAATATAAATTACATCAAATTTTTCAGACATTTTAGAAGCAGATTTCAAACTATCTCCAAAAATCAGTTTCGGTGCAGGATTAAATCGCCTAAAGTTTGATTTTATAACTTGTGCAACCTTTGGATGTTTTTCGAATGCTACAACTTTTGAAAACCCTCTTGAAAGTGCTTCCAACCCCATTATTCCAGAACCAGCATACATATCTAAAAATGATCTTCCTTCAAAATCAAGCATTGCCTGCAGAGTATTAAAAATACTCATCCGAACTTTGGAAAGCGTTGGACGTGTAATATTTTCATCTGGGACTTGAACTTTTTGACCTTTAAATTTACCCGCTGTAATTATCATATTTGCTATTTTACAATGAATAAAATTTGATGTATAGTTTTTATGTAAACATATTGGGTGGTTGATTATGGAGAACGAAGAAAATAATAATAAAACAGAAGTAATAGTTGTAGGCGGAGGACCAGCCGGAATTTCATGCGCTATCACGATTGCAAGAGCCGGTAAAAAGGTTATTTTGATAGAAAGAGGGAAATTTTCGGGTAGCAAAAATGTTTTTGGTGGTGCAATTTACGCTCAACCAACACGTAAAATTTTTCCTAATTTTGAACAAGATGCTCCAATTGAACGTAAAAATATTGAACATAAATATGCCTTGCTTGGCGAAGATGATGCGACAGTAATTTCTCACAAAAAGAAACACACAGAACCTGTCAGCTATACTGTCATCCGTGGGAAATTTGACCGTTGGATGGCTGAAGAAGCCAAAAAAGAAGGTGTAATACTTGTAGAAGAAACAGTCGTTAGAGAGTTGATTGTACAAGATGGCTTTGTAAAAGGTGTCAAAACCGAATTGGAAGATTATTATGCAGATATTGTTGTACTTGCAGACGGTGTAAATTCATTATTAGCAAAACAAGTCGGGTTACGTGGAGATTTGAAACCTGAAGATGTTGCACTTAGTGTAAAAGAAGTGATTAAACTCCCTGCTGAAAAAATAAACGAAAGGTTTCACGTAGAAAGTGATGAAGGCTGTGTTTACGAAATTTTTGGCGGACCAATGCTAGGAATGCTTGGACTTGGCTTTATGTATACAAACAAAGAATCTATAAGTATTGGACTTGGCGTTACTTTGAGCGAACTTATTGAAAAAGGGTTGCGCCCGTACGACTTGTTAGACAAGTTGAAAACTCATCCGGAAATCGCTCCTTTGATAAAAGATGGCGAATTGTTGGAATATTCTGCACATTTAATTCCAGAAGGCGGGTATAAAAAAGTTCCTCTGCTTTTTCTTTCGCACCGCCTTCCAGGTAAACCTGTTTTTCGCCTTCCGGCGGTGCAAACATACGCTCTACAGAGGTAGGAGATCCTACCAGACCATACCGGCTCAGATCCTGATCCGGCATATCCTCAAAACTCAGGATACGGATCGGGCGGTCTGCGGTTGCTTTCTTTAACAGATAGGACGGCAGACGCGGTACACAGGTGTCCTTATCGATCGTCAGAAGACACGGATATGGGATCTCGGAAATCTGGGATACACTGACGAGATCCTGTCTCACCTGAATGGCTTTCTCATTCACATCCACAATCTCTGCCACCCATGCGGCATGCGGGATCGTCAGATGTTCTGCGATCGCCGGTCCTACCTGGGCGGTATCGCCATCGGTTGTCTGTCTTCCGCAGATGATCAGATCCGCTCCGCCGATAATATACAGGCA
>USOK01000091.1 GCA_900556295.1 uncultured bacterium
GCAGAACGGATTGTCAAAATGTTACTGCCCATAGATTCCATATCTTTTTGAACTTTTTCACTCGCACCGGTTCCGACGGCAAGCATTATGATAACAGCGCTAACACCAATGATTATCCCAAGGCTTGTTAGCATTGAACGCATTTTGTTTATTTTTAGCGAAACTACCGCCATTTTTAAAGTTGATTTGAAGTCTATCATAGTTTTCCTTTTTAAAATTGAGTGAGTAGTGAATAGTGAGTCGTGAATTGTTCTTTACAAAAATTATTTTATCCTGATAAGAACTACTCACCATTCACTATTCACCACTCACCTAATACGGTATCGTCGTATGTTCGTTTATTTCGTCAGAAATAATATTTCCGTCCTTAAACCGCACGACTCGTTTGCAATACTCTGCAATATCAGGTTCGTGGGTTACAAGAACTATCGTTTTGCCGAGATCTTTGTTCAGTTTTACAAAGAACTCCATAACCTCAATACTTGTCTTTGTATCAAGGTTTCCTGTCGGTTCGTCAGCAAGAATTAGCGGCGGATCATTGATTATCGCACGAGCAATTGCAACCCTTTGTTGCTGTCCACCGGACATTTGATTTGGCATATGGTCTTCACGTTTCCCCAAACCAACAATTTCAAGAGCTTTTCTTGCTCTTTCAACTCTTTCTTCTTCCGGAATTCCTTTATATATCATAGGGAGTTCGACATTTTCAAGGGCTGTTGTTCTAGAAATCAGGTTAAATCCTTGAAAAACAAACCCCATTTTTTCGTTCCGCACCGTCGCAAGACTGTTTGTGTCAAGCGAAAGCATATCAATTCCATCAAGGAAGTAACTTCCGGAATTGGGTTTGTCCAAAGTTCCAAGCATATTCATAAAAGTCGACTTGCCGGAACCTGATGTTCCCATAATTGCTACAAATTCTCCTTTTTCGACAGATAGCGATACGCAGTTTAATGCATTGAAACTGTCTTCGCCTGTCTGATATGTTTTTATAGCATCTTTAACTTCAATTAATGGCATGAAATCCTTTCTATTTTTGACTATTGACGTTGTTGGGCAAGTATGCCCAACCTACCGAAACAACTGCGGTACATCTGTTAAATTAACGATGTTGGGCTGGAAAGCCCAACCTACTTTCTCTCGTGGCTGTAATCAAATTATTAAAACAGCCACCCCCTCTCCCCGTTGGGGCGAGGTGAGATTTTGGTTACGGCATTGGAGGTCGGCCGCCGCCATTTGATTCTTTCTTAGAAGATTTGCCTTGAATGCCCATTATGACTTTCATTCCTTCGCCAAGAGTTTTTGAAATTACCTCAGTTGAAGAATCGTCACTTGCACCTGTTTCAATGTCAACACGTTTTGCCTTACCGTTTTCTAAAATCCAAAGACCTTGATTTTTATATTTTGGACCATTTACATCTGGTGTAAATTTTAGTGCCATATTAGGCACACAAAGAACATTTTCACTTTTATTTGTGATAATTGAAACATTCGCCGTCATACCTGGTTTAAGTTTCAAGTCCTCATTATCAACATCAACGATTACTGTGTATGTAACAACATTTGAAACAGTTGTCGGAGAAAGCCTTACCTGAGTAACTTTGCCTTCAAAAGTGCTATCTGGATAGCCGTCAAGTGTGTAAGTTACGTCTTGACCTTCCTTAACTTTACCAATATCGGCTTCGGAAACACTCACTTCAATTTGCATTTTTGTCAAATCTTGCGCAATCGTGAACAATTCCGGAGCTTGAAAACTTGCGGCAACCGGAGATCCTAAGTCAATTTCTCTGGAAATTACCGTTCCATCAACCGGAGCTATGATTTTTGTGTAGCTCAAATTTGTTTGAGCTGTTTTTAAAGACGCTTGATATTGATTAATCTGAGCTCTTGCTGCATTCATTTGTGCCAAATCTGACTGATAAGTACTCAATTTTTCGTCCAACTCGCTTTTTGCGACAAAGTTTTTAGCATAAAGATTTTTGTATCTGGCGTATTGTTTTTGATCATAATTCGCAATTGCTTGAAGTTTTTGAAGGTTTGCACGTGCATTGTTAATCTGTGCCTGATTTTGTTGGACTTGTGCTATAAAATTTGCAGGGTCTATTTGAGCTAATATCTGCCCTTTTTTTACAACATCGTTGTAGTCTACAAAAATTTCTTTAATCAATCCTGATACGGTAGAACCTACGCTAACGGTGTTTACAGGATTGATTGTTCCAGATGCTTCTACAACCTGAGTAATCGTGCATCGTTCAATATCCTTTGTGTCGTATTTCACTTGTTTGCTCGCTGTAATTCCGGTTACGCCAACAGTTACAACCGCAGCGACAATCAATGCTGTCGCAATATACCTTTTCTTTATCTGAATTTTTTTGAACTTTTCAAAACTTATCATTTTTTATCCTCAATTGTCGTTGTTACATCTTGTTGAAGTGCAATCGCTTTTTCTAAATTAGCTCTTGCTACATTATAATTATAAACGGTTTGTACATAAGAAACTTGTGCATTATTGTAATTTACTTTTGCATCTTGCAATTGAATATAATCGCCTAAACCAACTGCATAACGTCCATCAGCAAGTTCAAAGTTTTCGAGAGTTTGTTTAACTTTTACGGCAAGCAGTGGAATTTGTTTTTCCAATTGTGCCATATTTATGTATAAATTTTGAACTTCAAAATAAATATCTTGTTTTGCTTGGTCAATCTCGTTTTCTGCAAGTTGAACTTGAATTTTAGCGTTATCAATTTTGTGTTTTTGTCCTTTTATATTTACAGAACTCGATAAATTTACTCCAACATTAAACGAATTTGAATTATATTTGTCACGATAGCCGTAACCGGCTGATGCTGAAATTTCCGGTAAATATTCCCGTTTAGTGTATTTTAAAGCTTCTTTCATCGCGTTTAAACTGGAGTTATATGCTTTTAAGTCAGGTCTGTTTTTGTAAGCTAATTTTACTGCATCTTCAAATGAATAAGGGAATGGTTCAAATTTGTAGTTATCAAGAACGCTGATTTTTTCAACTTGTGAAGTCAAAAATGCATTGTTAACGTCTTTGGGTGGTGTACTCAAATCTTTCTTTTCATCAATTTTTTCTAAATTTACAGGTGTGTAATTGTTTTGAAAATTGAATGTTTCTGTGTTTTCTATTTCATATTCAGGTGCAAAGGCGATATACATTGAGTTGTTAAGTTTTACAATAGCGTTTTGGTAAGCTTTTTCTGATTCAACAAGTGTAACTTTTGAATCTGATAAATAAACTTCTGCATTGACTAGGTCTATTTTTGATTTTATTCCCTCATTAAAATATGCTTTTGTTCTTTGGTAATTTCGTTCGTTAATCTGAACATTTGCGCGATTTACTTCCATAGTCGCTTTTGCCGCAAGAACCCCATAATAATTGGTTTTTACGCCAAAAATCGTGTCAAGAACAGTGTTTTCAAATTCATAAAGAGCTGCATCTCTGTCAAAATTATACATCCTTATATTCGCGTTAGTTTTACCGAAATTCCAAAGTAATTGATTTATACTGGCTTCTGCGGAATAAATATTGTTACTAGAATTCATCCTATTTGTACGATTTTCTGTAATATTATAGCCAGTACCGACTCCAAGGGTAGGAAAGTAACCTGATTTTGCGATACCTACATTCCCTTTTGCTATTCCATAATTATATCGAGCTTTTTTTATTTTTGGACTGTTTTGCAATGCGATACCAACACAATCTTTAATATTAAGGACTGCGTGTTTTTCAATCCCGACTTGTTCTTCTATTGCCCGAGCGGATGTTATTGTGAGACAAAGAGTCAATATTAGGGTTATAAATTTTACATTAAATTTCAAGTTTAAAAACCTCGTTACAGTATAGTAACGATTAAAACATGATTTTTGTTCATTTTAATCATGTGCAAATAGTAGATTTTTCTACCAGTTATATTTATTTTTGATTTATTATGCTCGCCAAAAATCTTTTTGGAACATTACCAAAAACGGAATTATTTCTAATCGACCAACTAACATTCCAACAATCATAATAACTTTTGAAGTGGCTTCTAGACCGTCAAAACTTCCCATTGGTCCTAGTGATGGTGCAAAAGACGGACCGATATTCCCAAGTGCGCTGATTGCTCCTGTTAAGCCGAGAACAGTGTCTCCTTCAAAAATGGATAACAAAACTCCGATTCCGGCAAAAATTAAGAAATAGAAGAACACAAACACAATAATTTGTCGTGCAACTTCAGGTTGAACAGTTTTTCCGTCGACTTTGATATTAATTATAGCGTTCGGATGTAGTATTCTTGTTATTTCACTCTTCATTGTCTTGAAAACAACGAGCCATCTAGCCATTTTAATTCCGCCACCCGCAGAACTTGCGCAAGAACCCATAAACATTGCGACAAATAGAAGCGCTTTTGAAGTATAATTCCACTGAATAAAATCAGCACTGGCACTTCCTGTAGATGTTGCAAGACTTACCACTTGGAACAATGCATCTGTAAAATTCTTAAATAATCCAAAACCATTGTTTAAACAAAGTGATATTGTGATAAGACCAGACATTAAAAGAAGCAAAATTGTATATAATCGGAATTCTTCATTTTTAAACAAAAGCATAGGCTTTTTTTGAGAAATAACTTTGTATTGTAAGTTAAAACTTGCCCCTGCAAAGAACATAAAAAATAAAACAATCCACGTGATTTGTACAGAGTGATACCCCATTATACTTTCCGGATTAGGGGAAAAGCCTGCTGCCGAAAGAGTAGACAAAGAGTTACAAACCGCATCGAATAATGGCATTTTAGCCAAGTATAATAACACTATTTCCAAAATTGTAAGTCCTAAATAAATTCTCCATAACGCAGATGCAGTGTTACGAATTCTCGGAGTAAATTTATCTTCTGTAGGTCCGGGAGCTTCTGCAAAAAACATTTGGCGTCCAGCAACTGCAAACTGAGGCAAAATGGCAATAAACAAGACTATAATTCCCAAGCCGCCTAGCCATTGAGTAAAAGCTCGCCAAAAGAAAAACGCTTTCGGGTAATCAAAACGAGTTAAAATTGTTGCTCCGGTGGTTGTAATTCCAGAAACAGCTTCAAATAAAGAGTTTAATGGGGAAAGTCCGTAAAATAAATAAGGAATTGCGGATATTAGCCCAAAAATAATCCAAGAAGAGGCTACAATAAAAAGAGCTTCATCTTTTTTAATATCATTTAAATTTTCAAGCTTTTTGGCGTTCGGCACTATTCGCTTCAAAATCCAACTGACAAAAATAGCGACTAAACTTGCTGTTACAAAAGGAAAAATGGAATTGAAATCGTGGTAATATAATGCAACCAAAACAGGTACAAGTATTACAAATCCGGTATATCTCATTGTTTCGCTCAACGCATTTGCAACGTAATTCAATCTCATATTACTTTACCTTAAAGAATTCCTTAATTTCTACCGCATTTTCAGATGTTGTAAATATTATCAAAATATCTCCGGTATTAATAACCGTGTCACCTTTTGGAATAATAATATTGTTTCTTCGAATAATCACTCCTATAATCGCACGAGCAGGAAATTTGATATCCATAATTCTTTTGCCATGGAAGTCTGGCACAACGTTGATTTCAAGCACTTCACCCTGCCCTTGTTCAACTGTTGCAAGAATGTCAACATTATTTTCCTGTAAGTCGTTTTTAACTTCATTAATCGCAGAACTTTTCGGAGAAACAGCTATATCTATCCCGACTTTTTCAAAAAGAGGAATGTTTAAAACCTTTGCGACTCTTGCAATAACACGTTTTACGCCTAGCTGCTTAGCCAAAAGCGAACAAAGAAGGTTTCTTTCGTCATTATTTGTAACACTAATTACAACATCAGCACTTCCAATTTCTTCTTCATCAAGGAGTTTTAAATTTGTTCCATCTCCATTAATGACAAGCGTATTCGACAATTCTTCTGCCAAAAATTGACAACGTTCGTAATTCTTTTCAATGATTTTTGTTTTAATTTTAAGCTTTTCTAACGATTTTGCCAACATTAAGCCAACATTCCCGCCACCAATAATTGAAGCAGATTTAACAATTTCTTTTTCATGAAAAAAAGTTCCAGCTAAGATATCCAAAGAATGAGATGTTCCCATAAATATTAGTTTATCATCTTCTTTAATCTCGGTTTCTCCATTCGGAATAAATAATTTGCTATCACGTGTTAAGCCTACCATTAGTGTGTTTTGGGTAAATCCGCAATCTTTAACCTTTTTTCCGACAATCGGCAAATTTTCTTTCACTTTGTATTCCAAAAGTCGAGCACGACCGTCCGCAAAGTTTTCAACATCAAGCGCTTGCGCAACAGTCACAATTCTGAAAATATCTTGCGTCAACAACTCTTCCGGCCAAATAATATAATCAATGAAAAAGTCCGTAAAATTATCGCTATTTTTTTCAAAATTCAATGTCTTTTTGTATTCTTCACGACTTACAAAACAAATCGTTCTGACTCTG
>USOK01000092.1 GCA_900556295.1 uncultured bacterium
AAGAATGACGAGAATTGCAACTATTTAACGAAACAACTAAACCTAAACTGTCACTTCGGACTACGATCCGGAGGCTATCAAATAGACAATTAACAAAAAAGACGAAGGTAAACCTTCGTCTTTTTCCTGAATTCATTTAAACTCAAGCTTATTTTTTCTTAGCTTCTGATTCTGCTTTTACTTTTTTTGCAGTTTCACCGCTATTTTTTACTGCGTCTTGAACACCTTTTTGAATATTTTCAGGGTTATAAGCTGGGTTTACATATTCAATTTTTGCGCTCTTCTTCAATGATTCTGTTAATTTATCAATTAGTTCAATTTGCTTTTGGTTTTCCAAGTAAGCCTTGATATTAGCTTTAACTTTTTCAAACGGATCTTGACCAGCTGCAGATCTGTCTGTAACCATAATTATGTGATAACCGAATTGAGTTTTTACAGGTTTGTCAGAAATTGTATTCGGGCGCATTGAAAAAGCTGCTTTAGAAAATTCTGGAACCATTTCTTTTGCTGCAAAGAAACCTAAATCTCCACCTTTGTTAGCTGTTGCAGTATCTTCTGAATTTTCTTTTGCTAGTTTAGCAAACTGAGTTGGATCTTTTTTAGCTTCTGCCAAAAGCTGGTTAGCTTTAGCTTCTTTTGCTTGAATTTCTTCATTGACTTTAGCTTTTACTGTAGCTTCATCCATGTTTTTGTTGTTAGGATCTGACTTAATTACTTCTTCAATTTCTTTTGGGTTTACAGTAATTAAAATGTGAGAAGCTCTAACTTTGTCAGGATGTTTAAACTTGTTAATATTTTCGTTGTAGAATTTTTTAGCTTCAGCATCAGAAACACTTGATGATCCTAATTCTGTAGCCAATTTTCTCATTTTAACTTCTTCTTTCAAATCTTTTTTGAATTGAGAATTTGAAATTCCGTTTTGTTTCAACAATGCGTCAAGTTGTTCTTTAGAGCCAACTTTGTCAATAATATCTTTTACAGCATCATCCACATCTTTGTTTGTAACAGTAATTCCACGTTTTTCAATTTCTTGATTTAGAAGAGATTTAACAATCAATTCATTTACAACCCTGTCTTTAATCAACAAATACAAAAAGCTGTTTTTATCATCTTTTACGTCAATACCAAGAGCTTTTGCGATACCATTTCCAGCTTGTTTATCAAACTCTGCATCAAATTGACCTTGTGTAATATTTTGATCATTAACTTTGATAATAGCTTCGCCTGATTTCAACCCACATCCGGCAAATAACATTGCTGATACAGCAAGTGTTGTCAGTAATTTTTTCCCTCTCATAATGTCTCCTTATTATTATGTATTTACTGGATTAGACAAATTCATTACGTGTCTTGTTTATATAATAGAACAAATCTATCAAAATGTTAAATACTTCATTAAAATTCATGTATTTATTATTTAATAATAGTATAGATTGCCCCTCTGCACAAGCTTTTGGTGCAATTGTAAATTTTATACGTTTCAAAATTTCTGACGGCAAAGTTTTCTGAATCATTTTCCACTCAGGTTGAGAATATGGCGTATAAATTCTTATATTATCCTCTGTTTCACGAATTAGGGAAATTCTAACATCTGTTGCAGCAAGTCTGATTCTGATTAATTTAATCAAGTTTTCTACACTTTCAGGCGGCTTTGCAAACCTGTCTTTCCACTCTTCTGTAATATAATCCAGTTCAACATCAGATTTTACATCCGCCAAACGTTTATACTCAATCATTTTTTGCTCGGCAGAACCAACCCACTCATCAGGAATAAACGCCGTAACATTTATATCCACAATTGTTGGTTCTGTTTTTTGAACAGCTTGACCTTGAAGCTCCTGAACAGTTTCTTCCAAAAGCTGACAATACGTATCAAATCCGACATTCACCATGTGCCCATGTTGCTTTGTGCCGAGAATATTTCCGACCCCTCGAATTTCAACATCACGCATTGCAATTTGATAACCACTGCCGAGTGTCGTAAATTCTTTTATCGCCTTTAATCTTTGAACCGCATCACGAGTAATTTCTTTTGATTTTGTATAAAAACAGTAACAATAAGCCTGTCTTTGTGAACGTCCGACACGACCTCTGAGTTGATAAAGTTGTGCAAGTCCAAATTTGTCGGCATTATGAATAATCATAGTATTTGCGTTTGGAATATCGATACCGTTTTCAATAATTGTAGTCGCCAATAGCACGTCATACTCATGGTTTGCAAAATCGATAATAATTTTTTCAAGCTCTTTTTCATTCATCTGCCCATGTCCGATTGCGATACGCGCATTCGGCACAAGTTTTTGGAGCTGAAACTTAAACTCATCAATAGTTTCTACCCTGTTATAAAGGTAAAAAACTTGTCCCTCTCTATCAAGCTCATGAGTAATCGCGTTTTTCACCATATTTTCATTCCACTCACCGACAAAAGTCTTAATCGGAAGCCTGTTTTTCGGCGGAGTGTTGATTATAGACATATCTTTAATTCCGGAAAGCGACATATAAAGCGTTCTCGGAATTGGAGTGGCTGACATCGTAATAATATCAATGTTTTCGCGTAAAGATTTTAGTTTTTCCTTATGACGAACCCCAAATCTGTGCTCCTCATCAATTACAACGAGTCCCAAATCCTTAAACACAATACCTTCTTGCAAAAGTCTGTGTGTTCCGACAACCACGTCACACTCCCCTGTTGCAAGATGTTTAATCGTTTCTTTTTGCTCTTTTGAAGTTCTGAAACGTGACAAAAGTTCAACCTGAACCCCAAACGGCTTAAACCTTTCAGAAATCGTCTGATAATGTTGGAACGCCAAAATAGTTGTCGGAACTACGACTGCAACCTGCTTCCCGGAAGTTACAGCCTTAAAAATTCCACGCATAGCAACTTCTGTCTTACCAAACCCGACATCACCGCAAATAAGCCTATCCATCGGCTGTTCACTTTCCATATCGGCCTTAACATCGTTTATCGCCTTCATCTGATCAGGAGTTTCCGTGTATTCAAACGCTTCTTCCATCTCAACTTGCCAATTTGTGTCAGGCAAAAACTGAATTCCATGTTGCATTTTACGTTTTGCATAAAGTCGCAAAAGATCATACGCAACTTGTTCAACCTCTTTTTTGACACGGGTTTTGGTATTTTCCCAATCTTTTCCGCCCATTCGAGAAAGTTTCGGTTTTATTGCGCCGGATCCTCGATAGCGCACAAGCAAGTTAATCTGCTCAGCCGGAATATGCAACCTGTCTTTGTTTGCGTATTCAATAGTCAAATAATCTTTGAGCTGTCCGTCAATTTCCTGTTGCGAAAGCCCTTTATAAATTCCGACACCATGAATACTATGAACAACGTATTCTCCCTCTTTTATGTCGTTAATATTTTCGATATATTCAGGTTTTTCCTTGTAATAAGAACGTTTTTGCGAAGTAATTTCCTTGTTTCGCTTATTGAAAAGTTCTCTATCGGTAAGGATTATAGTCCCAAAATCCTCTAAAACCGCACCGTGTGAAGAAATACTTTCGTTATACTCAACATCAAAAATATCACGCTCAGCAAGAATTTCTTTAACACGTTCAGGATAGTCAGTGGCGATGATAATTCTCCACCCCTCACGATTGCTGGACTGAAAAGTTGGTGAGGGGTTCAATCCAACTTCATTTTTATATTTTCTTATAAACTCTGCGATATGATCCAGATTAGCCTCAAAGCTTTGAATAGTCTGAGTATTGAACTCGACAATTTCGTCCATTTCACTGTCTATAAAATTATTCAGCCCGATTTTCACAAACCCGGCAATTTTTTGAATAAATTCCTCGAAAGTTACATGATTTCGACCTTCCAACGGCTCATTCAAATTAAGTTTTAAGTTTTCTTGAAGTTGTTCTTCAAAATTCTTATCCAAAAACTCGTATTTTGCATAAAGTTCAGATGTTTCGTCCAAAACTAAAACATAATCATCAAAATAATCCAAAACCGTAACTAAATCGTTATTAAAATAATTTTGGTAAACCTCAATTCCTTCGAAATAACCTTTTTCATCTCCCTCATCTTTTGGAGCTAATTTTTGCCATAAATCATCAGCCACTTTTTCCAAAGTAAACTTATACATCGGCAAAATCTCAGTCGACTTCAATTTTTCAATAGACTTTTGTGTTTCATTGTTAAAGTATCTGATATCAACAATTTCATCGCCCCAAAGTTCTATTCTCACAGGGTGTTTGTCGAGCGAATAAAAATCTACAATATCGCCTCTTATACTGAATTCCCCGATATCAGAAACCATTGTAGAGTGCTTGTAACCAAGGTTTACAAACTTTTGTGCTAAGTCTTTTGTGTCGATTTCGTCGCCGATTTTTATATTTGTAGAATTATTTTTGTAGAAACTTTTGGTCGGAAACTTTTCCAACAACGCCTTTACAGGCGCAATTACAATATCCGGTTTTTCCGTCAAAACTCTATATTGTTCTGCGTAATCATACCTGTTCGGCGAAACTGTTTCGTACATAGAAATATTTTGGAACGGTAAAAGTTCAGATTTCACACCGAACGCTTTTTCTAAATCATTTTGATAACGCAATGCATTTTGCTCATTTGATGTCACAAACAGAATTTTTTTGTCGGTTATTTTTCTGATTTTTGTAACAAGCAAAAGTCGCAAAATCGTTGTCAAACCGGTTATTGCAAACGAAAATTTCTTTGCTAAATAATTTTCAAACAAAGCATAATTTTCATTATTTTCAGGTACGTTGATTTTGAACATAAGATTTAGGTGAGTAGTGAATGGTGAATAGTGAATGGTTCATTTAAGTCTAAACATCAAAAAGATTGTTTAAATTTATGCTTCCGTAATAGCCTACTCACCACTCACAATTCACTATTCACGAATTATTTATCATTCCCATTCGGACTAACATATTCAATACCCATTTCTTTAAGCGTTCTGATAAAGTTTTGGGCACAAATTTTCTGGGCTTCTGGTGGTACAATCCTCAAAATTTCTACTGTTTTTGAAATCACTGGATCTTTATCGTACCAACGATTGTTTGCATTAACGGGTTTGACCATTGCATAGAACTTATCTATTGTTTCTTTGGAAACTTTTTCTTCTATTTTTTGCAAAAAAACCTCAGCCTGAGCTCTAAGTTCAGTCTGATAATTTTTCAAAAGTTCAATTACCTCTAACAATAGTGGATCATGATCATACCAGCGTTTATATGCAGGTGACATTACAGTAAGCCCTCCGTTATTTTTGGCTCAACAGTAGAAGGAGTAATAACGGCATCATCTCTTCTCTCTATTTTGCCTCCTAACAATCTTAGCTTATTTTCAAAATTTTCGTATCCTCTATCTATATGATGTAGATTTTCGATTGTAGAATTTCCATCTGCCATCAACGCAGCAACAACCAAAGAAGCTCCGGCTCTCAAATCACTTGCCGCAAGAGTTGCACCTGTCAGTTTTTTTACGCCTTTGATAATTGCGTGATTTCTGTCTTGGTGAATATCAGCACCCATCCTACGAAGTTCAGGAACTTGCATAAATCTGTTTTCGTACAAGCTCTCCGTAATAATTCCAACACCGTTTGCAGTAGTCAAAAGAGTCATTGCCATTGACTGTAAGTCTGTTGGGAACCCAGGATATGGCTGAGTAATAAAGTTGATTGAGTTCAATCTGTTTTTACAAGAAACTTCCAAAACATTCGGGTCAACAAGCTTAATATTAGCACCCATTTTCAACAATTTGTCTGTAAAAAATGTCAAATGGGCAGGAAAAACATTTCTGATAATCGCTTTACCTTTAGTTGCAATAATTGCGGACATAAATGTTCCAGCTTCAATTCTATCAGGAATAGTTGTGTATTCTATTGGGTGTAAGTCTCCCTGTTTTACTCCATTAATAACAATTTCTGATGTACCTGCACCATTGACGTCAGCACCCATTGTGTTCAAAAAGTTTGCCAAATCAACGATTTCTGGTTCTTGTGCTGCGTTTTGAATTCTTGTAGAACCTTCTGCCAAGATAGATGCAAGCATTAGGTTTTCAGTCGCACCAACTGATGGAATATCAAGGTAGATATCTGTTCCCACAAGTTTTGGAACTTTTGCGTGAACATATCCGTTTTCAATTTTAATTTTAGCACCTAATGCTTCTAAACCTCTGATATGGAAGTCAACTCGACGTTCTCCGATTGCACAACCGCCAGGCATTGCAACAATTGCTTCCCTACAACGTGAAACCAATGCCCCAAGAACGATAAATGATGCTCTCATTTTGCTAACAAGTTCGTATTTTGCAGTAATACTTGTCAAATTTGTTGCATCAATTGTTACGGATTTTTCTTTTTTATCATAATGGGTAACTGCACCCAATTGCGCAATTACGCTCAACATAATCTCTACGTCCGTTAAATCCGGAACATTATAAATCTTTGTTTCACCTTTAGCCAATAACGCAGCC
>USOK01000093.1 GCA_900556295.1 uncultured bacterium
GTCCACCAATCGGAGGAACAATTTTTCTAAATAGGTTTAAATATAAATCTGTAACGTCTTTAACTGCTGTAAAAGGTTGTTTGTACCAATCAATACTCGGAACAAAACTCAATAAGCATCTGACAAGAATTAGCCAGAAAAATATTTGAAAAAAGTTATTTACTACAAAAATTAAATTATCTATCATTTTGACACCTGTTTAAATTATAATTGAGAAGATTTTTTTGTGTTTGCACAAGAACAATTTTCTCTTGAAGCAGGAATGTTTTCAATCATCTTGAAGAGTAATTCTTTCAAATGAGCTACATTTGAGTTGAATACTTCTATTACTTCGTGATGAGAAACAGGTGGAACATCTCCTACTAAACCTGCGTCGTAGTCTGTGATTAGAGAAATATTCAATGGGCACATATCCATTTCTTTTACAAGGTAAGCTTCTGGAAATGCTGTCATATTAATAACTTCCCAGCCTTGGTTTGTAAAGAATTTAGATTCTGCTTTCGTAGAAAATCTTGGTCCGTTGATTACAACAACTGTTCCGTTTTCGTGAACAGAAATTCCAAGGTCTTTTGCTGTTTTGATTGCAAGTTCTCTAAGTTCTGGACAATAAGTTTCTGCCGCAGACGGGTGAGTAACAATTGGTCCTTCAAAGAAAGTAGATTTTCTTCCATCAGTCCAATCTACAAATTGGTCGCAAATTACAAAATCACCAGGTTTAACGTGTTTTTGTAAGCTTCCGGCAGCACATGGAGAAATAACTCTTTCACAACCAACTGATTTCATAGCCCAAACATTTGCTCTGTAGTTTATTAAATGAGGCAAAATAGTATGGTTTCTACCGTGTCTAGGCATAAATGCAACTTTGTGTTCTCCAACAGTTCCAATGAACAAGCTGTCACTTGGCATTCCGTAAGGGGTTTCTACTCTTACTTCTTCAATGTTGTCTAAAAATTTGTAAAATCCAGATCCGCCGAAAACACCGATGTCTGCTAATTTTTTCTTTTCCATAATATTTTATCCTCTCATATTTCTAGTATATGTAAAAATATAATATCATAAAAAATAAAAAAACGAATTAAAAAAATAAAAAATTTCAAATTTTGAATTAATAATATTGCAAAAAATAGAAAAAACAACTATAGGTTTACAATTGTTACAATTACACTTAAAGAACTGAAAATACAAGTGTTAAGCCAATATTTGTTTTTAAAATTTTGAGTGTAGGACTTGAAATTTATTTTTTTTGTAATATAATAGTCATATAAATCATCTTTAAAAGTTTTTGACTTTGTTGAAGAAACGAGTCGTTAGGGAATTTTTAAGGATTACAATTTACAACATAGAGGATTACATTTTGAGAAAACTATTAGTTTTAACTTTTACACTTGCGTGTATGCTGTTTTGCCATGCGCAATGTCAAGCAGCTGACGTAAATTCCGTAAAAGCAACAATAGTCAAACACGCTATTGAAATGGGCGTAGATCCTGCAATTGCGCTAAGTATTGCGCGCACTGAGTCGGGATTCCGCCATGAAGCAAGAAGTTCACACGGTGCAGTAGGGGTATTTCAGTTGATGCCGTCAACAGCAAGAAGAATGGGCTACAATCCATATTCCTTAAACGAAAACATTAAAGCCGGAATTACATATTACAAAAAAATGTATAATATGTTCGGTTCTGTGGAATTAGCACTTGCTGCGTACAATGCAGGTCCTGGTAATGTTAAAAGGTACAACTCAATTCCTCCTTATGGAGAAACAAGACGTTTTGTAAGTAAAATTATGACGGACGTAAACAGGCAAAAACACACTCCGGATCCCGCAGTTGTGAGAGCAAGAAAAAATGCTTATGTCGCACAAAAACCAAAAACAGTTACTCCAAAAGCAGCTGTACACAAACCTTCAGCTCCTAGAGTAATGGATGCGAAAGAACTTCAAGCAGAGGTGTTAGAAGAAAAGCCAATAGAATTAAAATTGGAAACACTTTCTGTAGCAATCTAGAATTAATTTGAATTTGAAAGACGCCGGTTAGTATTTTGACCGGTGTCTTTTTGTGTAATAAGTGTAATTTTTGCCTTGCCATGAATAAAGTTTTGTGTTAATATTGACTTGGTTAATGTATTTTTGTGCTAATAGTGTTTAGCAAAAGGAGATGAAAATGGCAACAAAGGAATTTTTTACTAATTCTGAAGAATTGAAAAAGATGATGTCTGCAGCACGTGCTACTATTACAGCGCCATTCTTTGGCAATAATGTCGAGGAAATTAAATCTGTTTCTGAAGCATATAAATTGGCAAAAAGCAGCCCTGGAACGATTGAATTAACAGGTATGCCGGTTTACAAACCTGAAAAAATCGGACTTCCTCAAGGTTCAAATCAATTATTGTTCAACGATGGTACTGTTGTTGGTCGTTGTGCTGCTGCTAGAAAAATAGTCGGAGAGCCAAATTGTGATTTAAAATATTTATTACCGATTATTCGGGAGGCTGTTTATAATACTCGTGATAGATTGATGTATAGAACAGAAGCTGTAGTTGGACTTGATAAAGATTATATGATTAAAGCTCATTTGTTAATCCCGGAAGGATTTGAGAATATTATGTATTCTTGGATGTTAAACTTCCAATATATAAACGAAGCTTATGCAAATATGTATGCAGATTCTCGTGAATTACCAGAAGGCGATATTTATGTATTCTCAGATCCTGATTGGTCACATCCTGACTTCCCATATGGATTGACGTTCTTTGATCCGGAACATAATTGTGCGGCAATTTTAGGTATGAGATATTTCGGAGAACACAAAAAGGGAACTTTGACTTTAGCTTGGGGATGTGCAGCTCGTAATGGTTATGCTTCTTGCCATGGCGGAATGAAACGTTATAACTTAGATGGTGGAAAATCTTTCCAAGTTGCGGTATTTGGTTTGTCTGGTTCAGGGAAATCAACAATTACTCACGCCAAACACAACAATAAATATAATATTACTGTTTTGCACGATGACGCATTTATTATTAATGTTCATGATAAATATTCAATTGCTTTGGAACCTGCATATTTCGATAAAACAGCGGATTATCCAATCGGATGTGAGGATAATAAATTTATTCTTACTCAACAAAATGCTGGAGCTATTGCTTTAGCTGATGGAAAAGTTGTTTCTGTAACGGAAGATATTAGAAATGGTAATGGACGTGCAGTTAAATCAAAATTGTGGTCTCCAAACAGAGTTGACAGAATTAATGAACCTATCAACGCTATTTTCTGGTTGATGAAAGATCCTACAATTCCTCCTGTATTGAAATTGTCAGGTGCTTCTTTAGGTTCTGCTATGGGGGCTACTTTAGCTACAAAACGCTCTTCTGCAGAAAGACTTGCTGCTGGTGTTGATCCAAATGCTCTTGTCGTTGAACCTTATGCTAACCCATTCAGAGTTTATCCATTAGAAGTTGATTATACTAGATTTAAACAGTTGATTTCAGACGGAGTTGATTGTTATATCTTGAATACCGGAGAATTTATGGGAACAAAGGTAAAACCTGCTCATACATTAGGTATTATTGAAGCTATTGTTGAAGGGAAAGCAAACTTCCATAAATGGGAACACTTCTCTGATATTGAAATTATGGATATTGAAGGTTTTGAAACTTCTTTTGCAAATAAAGAATATGCTGAACAATTTGTTGCTCGTATGAATGATAGAATTGAGTTTGTAAAATCTAGAGATACAGAAAAAGCTGGAATTGATAAACTTCCTGTAGATGCTCTAGAAGCTTTGCAAGCGGTTGTAAATGAGGTTAAGGCATAAAAAATTATTCATAAAAATAGAAAAGACGAGTTCATATTCTTGAACCCGTCTTTTTTATGTGTTATAATCAGGTTCAAAAAGAGGTTGCTTATATGTTGAACAAAAAAAGTGCTATGTCTACAATGGGCTATGCGATTGTACTTGTAATAATTTTGGGAATAGGTATGATTTTGAGTGCGCCGATGATGATGGGTAAATATAAAGGTGACAAGAAAAATATTGACAATAACCAAGAGCAAAATTATGACGGTAGACAAAATTATGATGGACGTGTAAATGATTATCAATCCAGTTCGTCTGATGGTGATGTCGCTGTTGAATTAAGAAATTTAGAAAGTCGTATAAATTCAAGAATGAGTGATCTAGAAGCAAGACAGGCACAAAACACTTCTGTTCAAAATCAAAATGTTTCAGATAAATTTATTTGTTCTTTGGAAGGAAATGTTGATGCAGATGGCAATGTCATTTCTATAGAAGGAAAATCTATGGATGAAGTAAAAAGAAGTAAAATGGTATTTGTTTGTGAATATAGATATTAGTATTTGTAAGTAAATTGTATTACACAGCAAAAAGTCCGGTTGTTCGCCGGACTTTTTGCTTCATGTTAAATATTTAAACTATTCAACTTCGATTGCTGATACAGGGCAAGCTTCTGCTGCTTCTTTAACGCAATCCATGTTATCTGCAACTGCTGCTTCATCAACTTGAGCTGTTCCATCTACTGAAAATACTGCATCGCAAATTGATTCGCAAGCGCCGCATCCGATACAAGAATCGTTTACTGTTACTGTCATTTCTACTTTCTCCTTATAGTTTTTATACAATCGTGAATTTCTTCACAATCTTGATTATAATATAAAAGATTTTAAATTTCAATTGCATAAAATAAAAATTATATTTCTAGCCAATTTTTTATTCTGTTTGCAATATAGTCAAATCCTTTAATCATTCCAAGGTTTTCACCATTCTGTTTTTTGTTAAAAATAAGAATTGGAACATATTCTCTTGTATGATCAGTTCCCGGTACAGTTGGGTCGCATCCGTGATCTGCTGTGATTATTAATAAATCATCATTTGTCATTGCATCAATGATATCGTCTATATAAGTGTCAATTTCTTCAATAGCTTTGCCATAACCTTTAGCGTCGTTTCTGTGACCAAAAAGCATGTCTGTATCGACAAGGTTTGTGAAAATAAATGAATTTTCGTTTGATAATTTTATATTTTTATCACAAGCGATTTCATCAAGATTTAAAGTTCCTTTTACAGCTTTCAATGTTAGCTCTAAACCTTCTTTGTTGCAGCCCGTGTGGATTGCATGTGTAATTCCTGATTTAGAAAAAATGTCCTCAATCTTTCCAATTCCTATAACTTTGGCACCGGCATCTTTAATGTCGTTTAAGACTGTATGAGATGGAACCATTGAGTAATCTCGTCTATCTTTAGAAATTCTTGTTGGTTTTCCGTCAATGATCTTGTATGGTCGAGCGATTACTCGAGAAACATTCCATTCTCCTTTGTCTAAAATTTTTCTTGCAGTCGTACACCATTGATAAAGAGTTTCAAGTGGAATTAAATCTGTATCAACAGCAATTTGAAAAACGCTGTCAGCACTAGTATAAACGATAGGATATTTGGTTTTCTGATGTTCGTTATTTAATTCTGCAATAATAGCTGTTCCGCTCGCCGGTCTGTTTGCAAGAATCCCTCCGCAATTAGTTTCTTTAACAAATTCGTTAACAAGTTCTGTAGGAAATCCGTTTGGAAAAGTTGCGAAAGGTTTTGAAGATACAAGTCCAGCCATTTCCCAGTGTCCAGTTGTTGTGTCTTTGCCTTTTGATTTTTCTTCCATAATTCCGTATTGTGCTGTCGGATTTTTAACTTTTTTTATGCCTTCATAGTCTTGGATATTTCCAAGTCCCATTTTTTCCATATTTGGAACATTTAATCCATTGTTAAATTCGCAAACATGTTTCAATGTGTTACATTCTGGGATATCGTTAAACTCTTTACAATCAGGCATAGCACCTGTGCCCATTGAGTCGATAACCATTACAATTGCTCGTTTCATATTTTTACCCCTTTTCTTTGACTTAATTTTAGCAATACTATTCCGCAATGTCAATTACGGAATATGCATTAAAATCAAGACTGCCATAAATAATTTGTACATGATAATCGCCGTGCGGGATAAGTTTTACGAAATTTATAGTCGGCTCGCCAAAATCATCGTTTGTTTCTTCGGCAGGAAGCTTTGCTATTACCGTATGCCCCTGATACAGTTTTAAAAAGGTTTGTTTGTTTTCTTGTATTCCTTCAATTTGGTAATGTCCGATGGGAATAATTCCATTGCCAACTTTTAGCGTTAGAGGAATAAGTAGAACCGGTAATTCTTTACTAGTGTTTGAAAGGACTTCTGTTTCATTACTTTGAGAAAAGTTTTCTCCCTTTGGGATGTTTTTATCTTTTTTCTTTTTGCCTTTTTTGCTATCTAATGCTTTTTGAAAGTCTTGATCAGTAACGGCTTGTTGTCCATAAGTGTTTTGATCTCCGAAGTTATCCCACAAGTCGCCATCGGCAAGAGCAAAATTGCCTATAAAAAATAAAATTGTAAAAATAATA
>USOK01000094.1 GCA_900556295.1 uncultured bacterium
GATATGAATTTCGTTCCTCGCTCCCCGAGTTAGACACTCGTCCGTAATTTCGCAAACCCCAACCTACTTTTTGTCACTCCGGATACGATCCGGAGTCTATCAAACAACAATTTTAGCAATATACAGATTGCTGAACAGAGTCTGCGATGACAGGGGTTGGTAAAATTCTCAATTCTACCTATGAAAATGCCTTGAATGAACGTTCTACGTTCTTATCGATTACACTTTTTAATGATTCATATTCTGTTTGCAATGCATTGTGTTCAGAATCTAATTTTTTTAAATCTTGATCATATTTTTTATCTTGATTTTCGATTTCTGTTGTTGTGTTTTTGTATTTTACTTCGGCTTTTGCGATAGCAACTTCGTCTTCCACAGTAACCAAATCGGTTGTACTAGAGTATGCCGTAGAATTCCAATAATAGCCCTCTGATGTCATTTCCATCATTTTGCCACTATCTGTTGCCGGGTTGAAATATGTAGCTTGTTTTAATGTAACAACACCATTTTTCAAAGCAAATGTTAACCAATCATTGCTTGTCAGTAATTGATCATCAATAACTTTGTAGTTTTTATTTGTTTCGTTTTTTAAATTATCTTTTGCGGTATAAACAGTTTCGCCATTTGCATTTGTGTTGTTTTGCAATTTGTTCGCAGATTCAGAACCATTCATCATATACCACAAGTTGATAAACCATTGAGCTTTGTCCTTGTCTATAACAGCAAAATCATAAGTTGGTTCGTCAGGTTTAACAGGTTGAACCGGCTTTTCTGGCATTTCTGGTTTTGGACCTGTTAAGTTTTTCATATCACCATCAGTGAAGTTGATTAATGTTTCACGCGCCTCTTTAGGATCTGAAATTAAATTATTCTTTAAAATATACAACAAATCTATTGCTTTTTGTTTAATTGATTTTAATTGGACTTTGCCATTTGCATCTTTTTTAACACAATTATTTTCAGCATCATATAAGTAATCACTTTTTAAGATTTCTAGCTCAGTAGGAACTCTTCCCGCATCTATAGCTGCTTGAATTAAATTTTCTTTAGTATCAAATCCATTGTCTGAATTGTCATCACCATCACAGAATTTTTCTTCTTTTGCTATTTCATCAGAAAGCGGTTTAAATTTTGGGCTTAACGAACCTTCATTTCCGACCCCGGGCCCATTAATTGCAGAACCAGAAACATCCAATGCGTCAAATTTTGTAGTTTTACCATTACTAGCGACAAATTCTTTTTGAGAACAGTTGTCCGTTCCATCATAATCAACTAAATGAGCCAAAACATGGACATAACAACCAGCTCCGCTCATATAACCGTTTGCAAGTGCTCCTAAAGCATTTCCATAACAACTACTTGGCTCTTCGCTTGTTCCAACAATACTTGTAAACTGTGCATACAAATCAGGTTTATCTTTAGCTTCCAACCACTTGTTGTACTCTTCTGTGTATGTCTTCATTTTTTCATTATATTTATCCAATTTTTCATTATAATCATCCAATTTTTCATTATATTCATCCATATCAGTTTTATATTTGTCAGCATCAGTTGTATCTTGAGCCAAGCCGTACTTGTCCAAGAATTCTGATAATGTGCCGGAATTTTCAAAATTGTTTGCATCAGTTGCAGATACCAAATTTTGACCTGATGCGTTTTGGATTGAATATTGGTTTTTAAGCGGTTCATAAGAATACAACAATGCAGGAGTAAGATTGTATGTAGAGCTTTCTCCATTGTCATTGTAGTATTTGAAAACTAGCTTTTCGGAACTTAATGCATCCATGTACTCTTGGCTTGCATCAGAAGATTTTTGTGCAAGACGAAGTTTTGAGTTCGTAATTGTTTGCGAACGCATTTCATTATCGGTCAATCGCCCGGTAATTGTTAATAATCTAGCTTGTGTCGCAGACATTCCCATAAGTACATAATTCCTTTCACATAATATTACGGAATTATTTGCATAAAACTTTAACAAAAACAGGAATTATTAATATTTGTTTACAAAAGGCTAAATTGATGCTTACACACACATTTAGATGAATAAACAATTGGATTATAAATCGACATTGATAGATTCTGAATAGCAAGAAAATTTATTTCTCACTACTCGTTCGAAATAATTTTCTAAGCTTTCAGAATGACATCATGAGTAATAGCAACTATTTACGAAAACAACCAAACCTAAACTGTTGCAAAAATTAACTTATTTGCTATTGCGATTTTGTCTGCTAAAATTGTATTATGATTAAAATTTTATTAGTATCAGAAGATAATAAAGAAATCGAACGCTTCAAAAGTATTTTTAGAAAAAATTCGTATGACCTTGAAGTTATGTCAGACGAAACACTTATTTGCGATCTTATCAGTGTCGATGCACCAGATATTATTATTGTTGATACTAAATTTCCGCAAACCAAAGATTTAAACAAAAAAATCAAATCCATCTGCGAAAACATTATTGTTATTTTTGCAATCTTTTCCCATACAGTAGAAAAAGACTTGATTAAATACGCAAATGCCTTCATTACAGAAGATATGTCAGATGATTTAATTTCTTCAACAATCAGCGTAAATCTGCGGATGAAAAATTCTTTAGAAATGCTTTCCAGCTCAAATAAAGATTTGGCAGACAGTTTGTACCGCTTGAATGCTCTATATAGCACAAGTTCACAATTCGCAGGGACTCTCGATAAATCCAAACTTATTAACTACATGATTGAAGGAATGGACAAAGCATTGAGCTTTTCTCTAACATGCACATTATCGTTATGTACCGCAGAAGAGCCTGTTTTAATTTTAAATTCATTATATGAACTATCTGATGAACTCATTACGGCAATAAAACTTAGAACAATATTGAATTTCAATTCACTATTTGAAGGGAAAGAAGCTCCGTGTAAACTTGATATAGACACTTTGAAAGTAGAAAAACACATCAAATATCCGGCAAGCAGATTTACTTTTACGCTTTTCCAATATGATAATATGTTTGCCCCAATCAGTTTAGGTGACAATTTCTTCGGATGTATTGAAATTTTCAAAGAGACATCTTTCACATCAGAAGATGCAACTTGTTTCCAAACAATCGCTCAACAAGTTTCTTTACCATTAAAAAGCGCAACTTTATATCAAGAATTAATTGAAACAAACACCAAACTTGAACGTTTGGAACGTCTAAAATCAGAGTTTATTTCAATTGTTTCGCACGAACTAAGGACCCCGTTAACTTCAATAAAAAATTCTTTAGACATCCTTATGAGCGGAAGATGCGGAGAAATCACTCCGGCTTCTGACAAATTTTTAACGATGGCAATGCGAAACGTACAAAGGCTTTCTGGTATTATTAATGACCTATTGGATTTGTCAAAAATTGAAGCAGGGAAAATGGATTTCAATTTTGCACCTACAAACATCAACACAGTTATAAACTACGTAAAATCAGCACTTTCTGAAGTTGCAAAAACGAAAGGTTTAAACTTATTAACTAAAGAAACCGAAAACTTGCCTGAAATTACTGCAGATTCAAGGCGATTAGAACAGGTTTTGACCAACCTTGTCTCTAACGCAATAAAATTCACTCCGGAAGGCAAAACAATTACAATTTCTTCAAACCTTATTAATGCCGAAAACATTCATATTAATGATTACTTCAAAGATAGTATTAAAAATCTTTCCGGAGAGTATGTAGAGGTTTGTGTAAGCGACGAGGGGATTGGTATTGAGTCTAAAAACTTGTTGCATGCTTTTGACAAATTCGCACAAATCGAAAACTCATTATCTCGCAAAGCCGGCGGAACAGGTTTGGGGTTGCCGATTGCAAAACAACTATTGGACGCTCACAAAGGTGCAATTTGGTGCGACAGCGAAATCAATAAAGGCTCTAAATTTTATTTTATTATTCCTGTTAATAGAGTCACAGCACAAGTTTAGAAATCATATTAAATAATTTAGTTCCTCGTGATTGAACAGTAGTGATAGTTTACATTATTTAACAATGTAGAAGAACTTTTTTAATATGCTATAATATTCATAAAGAACAGACTAGGGGAAAGTATGAAAAAAATTCTTATTGTTGACGATGAACAAGATATTGTAGAAAGCCTAAAATTTGTATTAGAAGCTTCAGATTTTACCTGCTATTGCGCTTATAACGGAGAAGATGGACTTAGACTTGCAAAAGAATTGGTTCCGGATTTGATTATTCTTGATGTTATGATGCCAAAAATAAATGGGTTTAAAATCAGCAGACTTTTGAAGTACGATGCAAAATACAAAAACATTCCTATTTTAATGGTTACAGCCCGTACTCAGGAGGAAGATAAACTAATCGGAGAAGAAACAGGCGCTGATGAATATATTACAAAGCCTTTTGAGCTTGAAGAAGTAGTAAAAAAAGTTGAACAATATCTGAAATAATAAATTATGGAAACAACAGTTACAAATAAAACTCTTGAAAAATTAAAATATGACTTGGTAAGATCCGGTCTTGTGGCATATGAAACAATTGAGCAGGCAGAAGAAATTGCAAAAGCACAAAACATAAACATAGGACAGGCTCTTATAAATTCAGGAACACTTACGGAAGAGGCAATTTTAAAATTTTTGGAAGCAAAACTTCATATTCCGTATGTGAATCTTGATGATTACACTCTTGACTCTAAATGTCTAAAATACATAAGTTTTGCAGATGCAAAAAAATACAGAATAATCCCTCTGTTTAAAATTGAAGATACTTTGACTGTAGCAATGGCTGATCCTCTTGATCTGTTTGCGATTGACAAAGTCGTTGAAACAGCCGAATGTTCAATTGAACCGGTTGTTTCTTCTGAAACGAGTATTCGAAAAAAAATCGATGAATACTATAAAGAAGAAGAGGCTGTTGGCGAAATTTATACAGAAGAAGGAGTTGAATATGATTGGCGGGACGAGCTACACAGCGAAGATTTGTCAGACAATCATATTCAAAAAATTATACGTGCAATTTTAAAGCAAGCAATCTTAGAAGGCGTACACGAAGTAACTTTTCAAAGAGAAGATGAAGGCTTTACGGTAAATTTTAAGAAAAACGGAGAAATTCAAAATAAAGGGAATATTCCGGCTGTTTTGACCGCATCATTTACAGCAAAACTAAAGAATTTGGCAAAACTAGATGCATCAGTTTCTGAAGTCCCTCAACTCGGGAAATTAATCTTTAAAGTTGACGATATGGAAGTTACAGCAAGCGTCTCAACATTCCCTACAATTATGGGAGAAAGAATTTTCTTAAAGATTTACAAACCACCAAGAGCCTTGAATAAAATCATAAAATCTGAAAGCAACTTACAAGTAATAAAATCCGCTCTTAATAATCCAGGGATTATAATCGTATGTGGCTCCCCATTGAGCGGAAAAACTCATATTATTTATTCTCTTTTACTTGAAGCAGGGACTAAAAACAAAAATATAATGACACTTGAAAGTATCGCAAAATATACGTTAAAAAATGTTCACCAGTGCGAACTAAATGAAAATGTCGGATTTAATATGGATAAGGCATCCCGATTTATTGAATTCCAATCTCCTGATATTATTTATTTGGAAGGTATAAAATCAAAAGAGTCTTTTGATTATTTTGCTAATCTCGTTTTTGACAACAAAACTATCATTATGGAGTTTTTGGCAAACAATATGGAAGACTTGCGCTACAAGCTTTCATTTTCTGATTTTGAAACTCTAAAATCACTAATAAGCTGTATGATTTTCATCCACTCACAAGACAGTATTGAGGTATTTACAAAAGAAACAGTACAAAAATATCTAGCGTAAAACTTGATGCTTCAAACTACAAAGCCCTCTGTATAACACAGAAAGGCTTTGTAAAAAAAACATTGACATAGCCAAACAATACCAAGTATGACATTTTATTTTTCAAACTTAAAAAGGTTTTGTCTGGTTTAGTTTCAATCTCAAATCTCTAAATCTTGAAATATCTTCTTGCGTTCTGCCAGATTCTTGGAATACTGCTTGAGTTGAAGGGTGAACCATCAAAACATAATCCATGTGAATTTCTAAGAAATTATATTTTCTTGGGGATTGGTTTGAGCTTAGGGTTGCCAGGGTATTTGATGAGGAGAGTCATCTTGCCTACTACAGGAGTGGTAACGGTTCTTTCATCGAAATAAGCTGCATATCTGATGTCCTTGTTCTTATCGTAGAGGTCGAGAACCCAGTCCTCAGGAATGTACTGAGGGTTGTCACGACCTTCGATACCTGATGAGTTATACAAGAAGTAGCTATAAGCATTTCCGACTTCCGTAGAGTTAATCATCGCGAGTTGGAAGATGGTCTCGGAAAGGTTATCGTTTATCCATCCCTCTGCATAAGTAGTGGCATTAGATACGAGGGGGTACTTCTTGGTCGCGAT
>USOK01000095.1 GCA_900556295.1 uncultured bacterium
ACGATGATCCAGATTTTCTACAATGCGCAGGGCATTTGCAACCGTTTCATGGCTTTTTTTACCTTTAATATTTACAACTGCACCAATTCCGCAGTTATCATGCTCAAATTCCGGGCGGTAAAGACCCTGCTGGTCATTTGCCACTTCTCTCATATTTCCTCATCCTTTCTATATGGTCTTTCTTTCAATTTCTTTTTTGCGTAACAACAATTTAAAACAAAATTCAGTACTATTTGACAGTTTTGTACCGGAATTTAATGCAAATTATCCTATCGAAAAATATTTTGATATGGAGCATTTCAAAGAGGTTTATAAAGAACTTGAGAGCTTGAGTAAAAAATCTAACGTAAAAATCAGATTTTCCCCTAAGTTTGAATATGCAAAAAATCCACTCGAAAAGATTGAAGAATTCTTTAACACTCCGGCAGATAAACCTGTTAGCGAAATTTACAAGCCTTGTATGTACCCTTATTCAAACATGATGATTAATCCACAAGGCGATGTTTATCCATGCTTATCGCAAAAAATCGGCAACGTTAAAGACATGTCAATAAAAGAAGTATTTAATCTTCCGCATTACAGATGTTTTCGCAAAAACTTGCGAGTGGCAAAGGTTTTCGGAGCCTGCCAAATGTGTTGTGAATTGTGCGTAAAATAACACTTAAGTGCTCAATTTTTATTAAGAACTAAACATCGTAAATACTTTTTCTACGTTCTTACTAATCAAGTTTTTAACCGTATCATATTCAGTTGTTAACGCAGACAATTCTGTATCAATGTTTTTCATCTTAAGTTCAAGAGATTCCTCTTTATAGTTCAATTTTGATTTTTTAACATTGTATTCAGCCTCAGCCTGAGCAATTGCATCATCATCAGTAACTTCTGCAATATGACCGCTTGCAGTATAATGACCTTGATAGAAGTAACCATCAGTGTTCAGAGATGAAATAAACAATTGGCCATTTTTCAAAGCATTGTTCAAATATGTTGGATCTTTCACCATTTCTTGAATATTTTTATCAGAACAAGCACCATTCATACAAATTTGGTTATACAACATGTTATAAAAATCAGCATTCAAACTAGACTGTTCTGTCATTGCATTATCGTTTTTAAGAACAAAATAATAGGTCAAATCATCTGTTACATATTTACTGCCTTTGACAGATGTTTTATCAACATTATATCCTGCATCATAACCATCTAATGCAATAGTAAAATTCGTTAAGAATGATTTAAGCATATTCGTCAAACTTACTGAAGAAACATTCTTATTGGATTTTGCAATAACGTTAGTATTATCAGCAGAATTTATCGCACTTGAAACAGCTGCATAATTAGTGTTACCCTTAGTATCCTGAGCATAGTTTGCATTCAATTGCAACTTAGAAAACTCATAAGCTTGCTGTAATGCACTTTGAGAAGCGGCATCAACATTCAAGCCTTTTACATTAGTATTTTCACCTAAACCGAAACTTTCTGCCATTTTAGCAAGAACTTTTTCAGCAATAGCAGACATACCTGTAGCATCCATCATGCCTGTCATTTCATATTTTCCAGACAACAAGTCACCAAGAGTTAATTTTTCTATTTCAGCTTTTGACAAAGGATTGCCGGATTTTGTTATAATAAGTTTATCCTTAGTACCTCCGCTTGCACTGTCTTTATCGATATCTGATGGAGATACGGTTGTACAGAATTTCGCATTAAATTCATCATCAGTAATCTTACCATTATTATCAGCATCCGCAAATAGAGAAGCTAAATTTAAAGCATAAATAGAATTACCATCAGCATCTTTTGCATTCTTCATATACGTAATGAATGTGTTAGTTGTCATTGCATTGGTCAAAGTTTTATCAATAATCTCTCCACCAACACCTGATTTTGTATATCCGGAAGTTCCGAGGTTAAAGATTGATTCTATGGTTGAAACATCCGCAACATTTTGAACACCTAATTGATACAAGAATGCGTTACGAGAACCATCATCTGTAGCTCCAGACATTTTATAACCGGTAATTTTTGTCGGATCCGCAGGATCTGTGACTTCTTGAAAGTCACCAGAAACAAGCAATTGTCGTTTTGTGCCGTCTGCATTTTTGGCAACTGGATCTCCGTTTGCATCAATAATACCGGCATCCAGAGCAGCTTGGAACATACTGTCACTCAAAACAATTCTTCCTCGTGTATCTGTAACCAAATATGGATCATACTCGTTAAGTGCAGATGGAGTCATCATTAATCCATAAGACAAATTGTAAATATCTCCAGTACCGTCACAGTTGTTATCCGCATCCCAAACAAGCTTAGTCGCACTCAAAGAATTCTGATATTCTTGAGCAGCCGCTTGCTGATCACGGGTAACAGAAAGTTTTTGCTGTGCAATTTGCATTGATTCAAATTCACAGTTCATCTTTCTTGATGTTATGGCTAAAAATCTCGCTTGTGAAGCCGCCAATCCCATTGTTGTAACGCTTTCCTTTCAATTTGTCTTAGTAACTTACATGTCTATTACTCGTATTAACGGCATTTTTAGTTCAAAACTTTAAAAATATCCAACGAGATGTTACGAATTTGTAACATTATATTTTACAGTCAAATCAACTCTCCATCATCGGGAAGAGGATTTGCCTCTATTTCAAATCAATCAACAAGTCATAAATTTTATCAATCTTGTCTTTTATCTCTGAAAACTGCTCTTTTAAATCAATAAAACTATTCATTGTTACAAATTTTTCTTCTATCTCATCAATAATTTCTCTATGCTTCTTTTCCAATTGCTCTGGAGTAACAAAAATTTTCTGCTGAACAAAAAACATCAAAACAACTATTATTATCGGAGAATATTCAATAAAATTTTCCATTTCAACTCCTTTCAAAACTTTCCAATTTACAAAGTTATCGGCCAATAAAAATCTACTAAATACGACGCTGCATCCATCGGGTGTGACAAAAATTTCAACTCCTTAGACTGCTTAATTTGGCTATATGTCGGAATATCAATTTTTGATGATCCTTCTTTGTATTTTAAGTTATAAATGTTATAGAGCAATTTTTCACATTTCGGATCGACAAAAAGACAAACTTCCCCATCTGCACTTTTTACCTTTGAATTAAATGCCATAATTCTATTCTTTATTGGCGGGTTGAAAGCTTTTATTCTGATTTCCACATCATAGCCATATTGCAAAAGTTTTTTCTTAATTATTACATAATTGGTATATTCACTTGTGCAACTTCTGTTATCGCCAGAAGCATCGCCGTTTACAATAACTTTAGCTTTGTGGTTTGGATAACGGCGATAAAACTCATCACACGCTTTTGAAGTCGTTGTATTTTCCATCGCAATTTCGTCAAAATAAAACACCTTGTCATCTGTCTTATGCGCAAACACCCAACACATCGGATCAACGTTAAAATCACACGAAATATGTAAATCCATATCCGGCTGATAGGTTATGTTTTTGACATTTTTATCAGTGAAATCTTTTATAACCAAACCTTTGTTATATTCCCCATTTTCAGCTAACACAAAAATTTTATAATACTGTTCGTCATAAATTTTCTTCAATTCATCACAAAAACCATCAGGCAAATAGACGTTCTGAGACGTTGGAGCAGAAATCAAACGATAATTTGGAGCACTGTTTTCAACAAATGTTTTGTATACCCAACCTCTATGCATCTCCGGATTTGTATGTCCAAATATTCTATACGTAAAATTTTTCCACTCTTTTTTTGTTCGCTGACGCATACGCCCCAAAAGCATTTTAAACGTATCATAAGGAATATCAGACATTTCTTCTATCTCAACAAAACCCAAGTTCAAAGACTTCAACTTATTTGGTTCATCAAAATGTCTAAAAAGAATTTCTGACCCGTTTTTGAATACAAGTTTCTGCAAAGAGGAGGACCACTCATAATCTCGGCCTTCTACCAAACCAAAGTTCTCAAGATGCTCAAAATATGTCTGCAAAGTAGTATCTCTAACCAAAGTGTATGTTTGAGCACCAACCAACCCTCGAATGCCCGCAAATTTTATAGCCAACAAAATTCCAAGCAACGAACCTGCAAAAGTTTTTCCTGACCCATAACCTCCCTGATATACTGCTACGTCAAGAGAATAATCGTGCGGAATTTCTAAAAAATCCCGCTGTGCTTTTAGCAATTTATATAACATAAAACTCTCCACTAATTCTATTTTTTTATTGGAACATGATTTCCGTTAATTGTAACCCATTTAAAGTTTTCAGAACTTATATTATTTTGAGCAAGTCTTTTATCAATCTCTTTTTCATAAACCCTAAATAAGTCAGACGGCATTTCTCCTATTTCTTTTCGACTTATTCTTTTTTCTGAAATTTTATCAATGAATACTGGGTGAGTTTTCTTATAATAATTTACTGGCACTGCATTATTACAATCACCCATACGATTAATACTGTGTGCTTGAATTGAACCAAATGGAGTTTTAGACATGAATTGATTTTGCGTACTTGGCGTGATATATGTTTCACCAACATTGGCTCTGAGTTTTGAAACAGGATCATGTGCATCTCGATAGTTAAGAATTTGACCATCAGAAATTTTTGACATATCAATGTGCTTTTTACTTATTCCATAAGCATTAAATGTTATAATTTTAAACCCTTTTTCAATCCCAACTTTTGTTGCTTCCGTTCCACCTTCAGAATGTCCAATTAATATTGTATTTTCAAGCTTTAAACCATGAGTTCGTTGCATTTTTGTTGCAAACTTTTCAGCTTTGCGAATTTGCTTATTATCTCCAGTTATAGCCATCTGAATATTCGCCACATGATCTTTATAATTCCATTTATCAGTTCCAACAAAACATAATGCATATTCTCCATCTTTTTCATACAAAATCCCTTTAAAATTTGTACCTTTGTCATATTCTCCATCAACTTTTGTCCAGCCATTTGATGTAACAGATCCATTTTTCATTTTAACCATTTTATTGGCTTCTGAACACAAAATTTTATAAGCATTTGCGTTAATTTTTCTCTCCATCTTTACTTCCTTTCTTTGCATTAAAACAAAAACCGCTTTTATTAAGCGGTTTTAATTAAATATACTTCTTTACTATTCATAATTACTTTTTCAAATCAACATCTATTAAATAAATATCTCGATAAGCATTCGCCCCAACAGAAATCTCAATATTATCATGTTTCTGATATCCTAAATAAACAGAAAACATAATACTTTCTTCATTCATCCCGTCATAAAAAGGGATTGGTTTCACCGATAATATTACATCCTTTACAATACTATCAAAATAATCATTTTGATAAATAGAATGCTTCATATCAGCAATATCGCCATCTTTAGACACCACGAAATAATAACTTGCTCCCCAACCTCTACGATGGTATTTGTTTTTCATTTTTGCTTTAAACGCTTTTTTTAGCAACTCAGCGTAATCTTCACAATACCCCCAATGTATTGGAGAGTTTTCCTTGGTTACTGAAATCCCCATACCACGTGGAGGAAGTTCTTCTGCAAATACAGTTAATGGGAACAACAAGAATAGTAATAAAATAATTAGTTTCTTCATTCTTTAATTCTACCAAAAATTAGCCATTTGTATATAATACTTTTGACTATTTTTTATTTATCATCCAACAAAAAATTGTTAGCATTTTCAATCCCGTACTGTTCTAGTGCGAATTTAAAACATTCCAACCAGTCTATTTCTTGTTCAATTTCTGGGACTTGAGCAAAAGATTTCATAACCTCAAACAGCTCTTTTAACCTTAATTTTCGTTCAAATGTCGCCTTTCTGTCACCATAACGGTATATGTAATTTGCATTGCGAACTTCATCATCAATTTCTAAAAAACAGGTTTTGCCTCTATCATTTACCCCAATAAGTTCTTTCCCAAGTTTAAAATAAGAAATGATTTCTGCTGTTTTTTCAACCATCGGAACAATTATTTTTCGATTTATAGCATCCAAAAACATATTCAATCGAGCCTCTTGCCCACTCACAGAATAATTCAATTCAGTCGCTGTACGCTCTGCAGATTGAATATTCCCTGCCATATTTTTGAAAATCCCAGTTGCACTTTCAATTGTAGATTTAAAATAATTCAAAAAATCCCATCCAACCATAGCTTTATCAAAAGATAATGGAGAAGGTGCAGTCGGCATCAGTGCAGAATCATATTCAATAATTTTCCCTGGCTTTACATCCTGCTGACCTTTAAAGCATCCTTTTGGAGCTAAATACGGAGGATTCATCATCAATGCAAGTGCATCAATCTGCTT
>USOK01000096.1 GCA_900556295.1 uncultured bacterium
CAAAAAAGTATATTGCGCCGGAGTTTATTCCAAAAACTTGCAAAAGCTGATTCGTGGATTAAAATACCATAACCAAAAAGACTTGGCTTATTACCTTGCAAAATTCATGGCTGAATACTTTTCAAAAGTTACAGATAAAACAGATTTTGAAATCATTCCTGTTCCTATTTTCCCAAAACGAGAAAAAAAACGAAAATATAACCACATGAATTTGGTAGGAGAAGAATTTGCAAGAATAACCGGCAATTCTATAAATACAACTCTTATCAGGCGAATTAAAGACACAAAACCGCAATACAAGCTAAAACGCAACGAACGTCTGCTAAATTTGTACGGAGCTTTCAAAGTTAACAAAGAAAATTTTCACGGCAAAACTTTATTGCTCATAGATGATATTTGCACAACGGGCTCGACTTTCGAAGAAATGATAAAAGAATTTACAAAAAATGGAATTACAGATATTATCTGTTTTTCCGCCACAACCCCATTTGAATAACCATAAAAAGAGAAAACTATGATATTAAACGAATTTTCTAAATATATACAATCAAGAAATGCAGACATAATTGAAAACAAAGCAACAGGAACAAAAATTCTTTGTGACTGGATTGAACTTGTAATTAACAAAAACCCCAAAAATCATGTTGACAAAATTGTTCACAAAGAAATTATGCTTGCCAAAAACAAATCCGGAGATTTTGTAATCGTCGGCAAATCTGAAAGCGGACGAGTTCTAGTAAATGCTCTATACAACTATGCTTTGAGTTATGAACAATATATTTTAAATAAATGGCTTGAGGATAAAAAAGCGGGAGATTTCACAAAATAATTACCCTGTCGGAGAATTTAACTCACTTTTTTAGAAATTACAATAATCATAAATAAAAAAGGAGTTAAAATCATATGACTAATACTATTTTTCAAACACCTACCTGCCAACTTAAAGAGTTAAACAATTTATTTATTGAACTTACAGCTAAAAACTGTAACCAGCACTGCAAACACTGTTACATAGATTTTCCATTGAATAAAAATGTTAAAGATTTTATTTCTGTTGATACAATAAAAAATGCCATCTCGGATACAAAACAAGAAAATATTCAATGCATATATTTAACAGGCGCAGAACCGATGACACATCCTGATTTTAATACTATTTTACGTCTTTGTTTAAAACGCACAAATGTCTGTATTTTTACAAACGGAACATTTATTAATGAGAAAAAAGTTCGATTTCTTAAACGAGTAGAGGACGAAAGCAATTATGAAATCATATTCAAATTGAGTATTGACCACTACAATGAAATAAAAAATGATGACATCAGAGGACGTGGCTCTTACAGACAAACTATTCATGCGCTAAAATGCCTTGTCAAATATGGTTTTAACCCAATTTTAGCAATCACAAACTACTACAAAGAAGATAGAAAAGTTCTAATTGAAGAATTTACAAAAATTTGTGCAAAAGTAGGATTACAAGCAGATAAAAGTAATTTTGCAATCAATTTATGCCACTCAGCAGAAGAAACATGCGAATTCCCAGAGGAATTGAGATATGATAGTTTGGATTGCGAATACGGAAGAATACTGACTACAAAAGGAGTTTATTGCTGTCCTTTTTTAGCAAATGACCATAGAGGCAGATGCGGATCTGAATTCAAAGATTTTGCGAGACACAACACCTTAGAAACCTCATATTGTGCTACTTGCATAAAAAATTCCGAAAAACTTTTCGGAATTAATTATAAACTATTTGAATAAAGTTTGCGTTATTAAAACTACTCAGCTTCAGGAGAAGTTCCACCATCAGCAGGTTGAGGAGCTGGAGGAGTAGAAGCTTTATCTGCAGAAGCTTGAGCTTGTTCGGCTTTTGCGGCTTCTTCTGCTGCTTTTGCCTCTTCTGCCGCTGTCGCTGCGTCTTTTTGTGCATATAGTTTAAATTGCAAATTTATTAATAAAATGCGTTTGTTCTTTTGGTAAGGTAGAATTTCAATACTTGTAATATCCAAAAAGTGTTCGTGTTTATATAACTCTCTCAAAAATCCCGCAAAGTTAGCATAATTTGCAATCATTTCTGCGGTTACACGACAAACATGGTATTTGTTACCGGCATTTTTTACAAAATTGTCATCTTGAGGGTCATAATCGTATTTTACAGAACGAGCTTTAATCTTGTTATCTCTCATTATCTGCAAAATTTCACCAAACTCATCTGAAATAGCTGCTTCTGTATCCAAGCCATCACTAATAGGTTTAAAAAACATTTTCAAAACATTTTCATCTTCTGCTTCTTTGCGCTCAGCATCTTTTTTCAATTCTTCTAATTTTCGTTCCGCATCTGCCAAAGAAGAAGTCTGCGTTTTATAGTTCTCCTGAATTTCTAATATTTTAGACACTTCCGGAATAGTTTTAGCAAGCATACCAATACAAGCAAGAAGAGTAACCGCCAATATTGCTATTGCTATTTGAAATTTTTTCAAGTATACATTATATTTTTCCACTATTTACTCTCCTAGTTTTTCGCTTTTCCAATATTAAATAACGGCTTGTTATTCAGCAATCCGCCTTTGTTTTCGTTGTTGTTCTGAGATTGCGCAACCGGTTGTTGATCTTGCGGAGCATTTGCATTTGCATCTGCAGGTGCAGGAGGATTTAATTCAGTTGCTGTCATATTGGTAATTTCAAATTCATAATCACTTGGCTTACTAGGATCAACACTTACAGCATCATCTACAGAATCTGATTTCATCTGCAATTTATGCAATCTTAATTGAGTATTAATCAATGAATCCTTCATATTTCGGAAGAACAAATAAATATCTTCCACATTCTTAGATTCTCCTTTAATATCTATTTTACCATCATCTTTTGCAACAAAATATGTTACCCACAAGTTTTTTGGAACGGATTCACCCAACGCAGTATACGCCATAAGTTTTGATCTGTTATTACCCAAAACCTTTTTAATCTCCGCATTAACATCAAAATCATTAGATTTATTTTGAGCGTCCTGAATTTTTTTAATTTCAGCATTGGTTTGTTCTAATCTACTGTTGACATCATCTAATTGCTTTTGTTTTTGAGATTCAATAGCCGGAACTCCCAAGAAAATACCTAACATTGGCACTAAAACAATAACCGCAATCAGAGCTGCAATCTTCTTTGCTGCATTTGGAGAAATATCAAATTCCGTAGACCCTAATACTACATGAACCGGAGCATCCAAATCATCGCCAGATGTTTCACCGGTATTTGCAGATAAGAAGTTGAATTTTACAGGCATATTAACCGCACTACCAACCGCAATACCAATAGCCTCTAATGAAATTTTATGAGCTGTATCTTCCAAAACCTCTAAACTTACAGGCAAAACATCTTGCTTTTTGAAAGAATTGTTTTCCCAATAATCTACAGTACCTTCAACAGGCAGTCTTTTGGCAAGAAGTTCTGCGCTAACCATATCGGTTTCTGAGACAATGTACAAGTAATTTGCCGGATAGCTCATCAACGTAATTTGAGCAGATGCACTGATCGCATTATAAATTTCATCTCCTTCAAAAGACTTGATAGCCAATGGTTCTTCGTAATAATCAATGATATTTTTTCCAACCATTGAACAAATCGAATAACCGTTTGGAGAAATCAGCATCAAATTCCAAGACACATTTTCTTTCATTTGCTCTTCGGTCAATCCAGAAAAAGCAAGAGCTTTAAGAACTGATGTCAATGACATTTCAACACCAGAGAGTCCATACCCCAATTCATTCAAAGCTGTTTTAATATCTTCAATAACATTTTTTTGAATTGCAGAATACAACAACTTCCTAGTATCACCGGCTTGTGTTCCACCAGCATCAACCCAGCTTATAACAGGATCATATCTCTTAAAAATATACGATTGCTCAACTTCGGACAACAAAGCTTCTGAAATTGCATCATCTGCCAATATCAATGATAAAGTCGTATTTCCAAAATACACCATCGGCAAGTTCAGAATAATATTGCTTTTTTGCGGAATTGCCAATTCTGCAAACAACTCTGTAACTGCATTTTTAAATGCTTCCATATCCTCAATTGCTCTGGAAGATTCATTATATTCCAATGGGCGATACGCATAATTCTTTACAGAACGACTTTGGATATCAAGTTGAATAAGCTCTAAACCCACGCCTGGAGTAACTGAAAGATATACCGATTCCTTCTGCCCCATTCCTAATTGAGATAAAATACTGTTTAAATCCATAATTTCTTTTTCTTACTTATTTACTCACTTACTTTTTTATTATACAATATATTCTATAAAGATTTCAATATTAACATAAATTTACACTAAATGTAGGAGAGTTTACATTAAATGAACGAGCTGATAGAAAAAATTAATAAACTAAAAAAAGAAAAAAATGCGGTAATTTTAGCACATTGTTACCAAAACGTAGAGATTGACGAAGTTGCGGATTACGTCGGGGATTCACTGTACTTGAGCCAAATGGCATCTAAAACTGACGCAGACATAATCGTTTTTGCGGGCGTATATTTCATGGCTCAAACTGCAAAAATTCTTAATCCAAGCAGAAAAGTACTTCTTCCAAGATTGGAATCTGGCTGCCGTATGGCAGACATGATTTCTCTAGATCAGCTCAGAGAATTCAAAAGTAAATATCCTAAAATGCCTACAGTATGCTATATAAACTCTACTGCAGAAGTAAAGTCAGAATGTGATATTTGCTGCACAAGTTCAAATGCAATAAAAATTGTAGACAGCTTAAAAGCTAAAGAAATCTTATTCTTGCCAGATACATACCTTGGCAAATGGGTTGAATCGCAATTGGGCAACACAAAAGTAAACACATACACTGGCTTCTGTCCGACACATGTGCAAATTAGACCAAACGACGTTACAGAAGCAAGAGCCAAATATCCGGAAGCACTTGTTCTTGCACACCCTGAATGCCATCAATCCGTAGTAGCACTGGCAGATTACGTTGGATCAACAACCGGAATTATGAAATTTGCAGCTCAAAGTGATAAAAAGCAATTTATTATTGCAACAGAAAAAGGAGTTGTTGATCGCCTAAAAAAAGATTATCCGGAAAAAGAATTTATTCTAATCAAAGACAGCGTTATTTGTCCAAATATGAAATGGCACACTTTAACAGACATTTACAATGCTCTTGATAAAGAAGAACACGAAATTACAGTAGATAAAGAAATAGCTTCAAAGGCCTTAAAATGCATAGATAGAATGCTTGAAGTTTCTGCAGTGGGAGCAAAATAATGACAAACGAAACAAATGAAATAATTTTTGGTAAAAATTCAGTTATGGAAGCACTGATTGCAGGCGACAGAGAAATTAACAAAATTCTTATCTCAAAAAATATCCATAGCGATAACAAATTGAATAAAATCAAAGAACTTGCAAGAGAAAGTAATATTGTTTTCCAATTTGTTGCAAAAGAAAAATTTCTTCCATACGCAGAATTTAATCACCAAGGAATTATTGCTCAAGTTTCGCCTATCAAATACATGGACTTAGATGATTTTTTGGACAGAAAAAAATATGAAAATGCATCACTAGTGATCCTTGATGGCGTAGAAGATTCACACAACTTAGGTTCAATCATCAGAACATGCGTATGCGCAGGAGTTGAAGGTATAATTATTCCTTCCAGACGCAATGTTCAAGTCAATGCAACAGTCGAAAAAACAAGCGCTGGCGCTATCAATCATATTCCTATTATTAAAGTAAACAGCCTTGTTAATGCGGTTCAAAAATTAAAAAATTCCGACTGGTGGGTAGTTGCATCTGACGCAAGCGCAAAAGATAATTATTATGATGTTAATTACAAAAATATGAATACTGCTATAATTATGGGGGCAGAACACGCAGGAGTGTCAAAATCTTTACTTAAACTTTCTGATTTTATCGTAAAAATCCCTATGCTGAAAGACTTTAACTCTCTTAATGTTTCAAACGCCCTAAGTGCAATCATTTTCGAAACAGTTAGACAAAAATTAAAAAATTAACTATAATAATTACGAGCAATATAATTTTGCATATCAGGAGAGAGAAATGAAAAAAGAACTTGAAAAATATGGCTTACTCACAGATGACATTTCAGATGAAAATGTCAACTTTCATGACCTTGAAGAAGATGAAGATGACGTACTGGAATCTGTTGAAGAACCAAAGGTACAAGAAAATCTCTCAACAGTAAATTCTGATGACAGTGTTAGAATTTATTTACAGCAAATCGGGAAAATCCCTCTATTATCTGGGGAACAAG
>USOK01000097.1 GCA_900556295.1 uncultured bacterium
CCTACTTCACAAGTTTTCATCTTATAAATGTTATATATTTAAATCATCTATTCTAAGAAATTCAGGTGCGAGAAAAAACGTACTAAAAACAACTCAAATTTCAACATTTACCAATTAAAACTTCTTAACATTTTTCAGGATTTTGTCAAAAATTTTTCTTCACAAGCATTACACATGCGTGATGAACCAATTTTGAAAGGAATATGTTATGGCACTAATCACCCCAGATGAAACAGCAAATATTGCAAAAAATATAGTACAAACACTTAAAAGCAAAGCATTTGGCGGGGTTTCCAAAGAAAGCGCAGAAGCTGGAATTGAACTTGCAACTAAAAAAACTGCAGAACTTGGAAATGAAACAATCGGGAAACTTCAACGAGAAATGCAAGAGCTTAAAGGCAAAACTGCTAAAGAAATTGCAGATATCACTTCTCAAAAAGATGACGTAATTCTTCAAACTAAAAAAGAAGCTCAGACAGAAATAAACAAAGTAAAAGAAGGAGCAAATGCAGCCATTCAATCTGCGAAAAAAGCTCTTAAAAAAGCAAAAGCAAGCAAAATTATAGAAAAAATTCTTCCTAACGGGAACAAACTAATCCGAAAAGCTAATAATAACGGCGCCGTTATGGAAAAAGAAATTGCTTTACTAAAAAATAAAAACGGAGAAATCTCCGAACACATGTTAAATGCCAAAGTTACAGACCTTGCTGGCAATGTTCGTAAAACAAAGTATAACCCATTAACAGGCAAACCGATAAATACATACACAGATACTGTAAAACCTAGACTATACGAATATGACTCTAATGGTAAAAATAATACTGTTAAAGACGTTAATATAAAAAAACTTAAATCAACAAAACCAACTCTTGTGACTCAAACAGAACCTCACGAAATAAATGCAGGTCCTTCAGGAGAAAGAGCTATTGGTGTGGATAGGATTTTCTCAGACGGTTCATCAGAAACAATTGCCAAAATAACTAATCCTAACAACCCGAGAGTTATTGTCGCTAAAAAAGATCCAAGTGGACAAATATATGAAAGAGCAACTACTTGGACAGAAAACAAATCTCAAAGGATTGAAAGATTTGAAAAAGATGGTACTTATAGTGAAACTGAAAAATTTATAGATACGAATAATCAACTTTTCAGCCGAACAACTTATAGTGCAAAAGACCAAATGAGCAACAGACGAATCTGCATTGGTGAAAAAGTTATGAATAGCATCGGCAAAAAACAAATTAAACGACAAAAAGATGAATTTGGTTTCTATACTGATACCTACAAAGGGAAATATACATTTTTGAAAGATTCTAATAAAAAAACAATTAAACTTGAAGGAACAAAAGAGGAAATAGATAAATTAGTAAAAGATATTGAAAACAAATCAAAAGTATAAAACCCAAAACGGTTAAGCTAAAAACTTAACCGTTTTTATTTGCACATAATAATTATTTCATTTTTCTGCTATACTTATCGTAGATAATTAGGAGATTAGATATGCTTGAGCAAATGGCTGTTAACGCAGATAATATTAATAAAATTTTTTCAACTTTCAAAGTATCCATGTTCCTTGGAATTGTTATAAATATTATCATAATATCAGTGCTTTTTAGACTTACTGACATGTTTATTAATAAACTCAAAACCAAATTTATCAACCCTGATAATTCTGCCACTTTAGCTCATATTTTTCCAATACTCGAAAAAATTATAAAAACTCTGATATTTTTCTTTATAACTGCATCTTTCTTGCAAAGCCAAGGATATTCGTTAACATCACTTATTGCAGGTTTTGGAATTACCGGTTTGGCCGTTGGCTTCGCAGCACAACAAACAATTGCATCCATGTTCGGAACTCTCGCAATTTTAACCGATAAAGTTTTTAAAATTGGAGATTACATACGAGTTAACAACATTGAAGGCTATGTAGAAAATATCACTTTACACTCAACAAAAGTTCGAACACTTGATAACTTTATGGTAACAATTCCGAACAGCATAATTGATTCTAACGTGGTTGAGAATATTTCTCGAGCTAAAAAACGTAAAATCCAAATTATTTTTGGCGTAACTTACGATACAAGCGAAGAAAAAATTCAAAAAGCAATCGCAATTATAAAATCTGTAATGAAATCTCGCCACGACGTTACACAAGATTTCAGGGTTAACCTTGATGCTTTGGACAGCAGTTCTATTAATATCAAGTTGTTTGGTTACGTAAAAACATCATCAATTATAACACTGGAAAAAGTTCGTGGTGAAATTTTATTTGAAATAGTAAAACAATTCAGAGCAGAAGGAATTGAATTTGCATTTCCTTCACAAACTGTTTATATGGCAAAATAATGAATATCAAAATAATTGCACTTGGAAAAATTAAAGAAAAATTTTTGAAAGACGGAATTAACGAATTTCTAAAACGCCTTACTCCTTATGCTTCTGTAGAAATAACCGAACTTTCGGCAATAGAAATAAAGGACGAAAACTTAACTGCAAAAATTCTGGAACAAGAAGGAGAAAAAATACTCTCTCACATAAAACCTCAATCCTTTGTAATCACTATGGAAATCAAAGGGAAAATGTTTTCATCAGAAGAATTTGCAAAAAAAATTGAAGATATAACAAACGATGGAATTAGTGAAATAATTTTCGTAATCGGTTCATCATGCGGAATTTCTCCAACAGTATCTGCAAGAGCCAATCTGAAAATGAGTATGTCTAAAATGACATTTTTACATCAATTTGCAAGATTAATCTTGGTTGAGCAGATTTACAGAGCATTCAAAATAATAAAAGGCGAAACGTATCATAAATAAATATCACAAAACTTTTCCGAGCAAAGATTAGTTAATTGATTTTTCATCTATTTGGGTTAACCCAAAATAACGAATATATGGTACAATCGTCGACAAAAGGAGAGACTTATATGACAAAATTTGAATTTAATCTTCCCATGGAAGAACTAGAAATGCGCACTGATAAAGATCATTTAATGACTAAAAAAATGTTAAAATGTGACGCACCGGAATACTTGGCACTTGCAGATGGTGACAAAGAAACTCTTAAACATCTTGTAAAATCTGCATATATTCTAGAAAAAATTAATATGCAAATAGATTGCCATCATAACCTTGAATTCAAGGCTTTTCTAGAAGAAGAAATAAAAAAAGGCAACAAACAAGCTGAATTAACAAAAATTTTATTTGATGCACAAAAAGGCATTAATGCAATTGATACAATGTCAAATAAAATTAATCTAGCAAAAGGAATTACAGAAAAACTTGGTAAAGGTGTTTATCCTGAAGATTTGTCAAAGGAAGAATTTCACCAAATTCTTACAAAAATGGTTAATGAAGGAAAAATTGAAGAAGTCAAAAAAATTCTGACTCAACGCTCTGTTGTTGAACGTTCTGGAGATGAGTTAGTTGGAATAGACTACATTGACAAATTCAAAGAAGATTTTGCAAAAATGGCAGATGAAATAGACAAAGCGGCAGAAACATCTACTAATGCAGATTTTACAGAATACTTAAAACTTCAAGCCAAAGCGCTTCGCACAGCAGATCCAATGTTAGATGCTTATGCTGATAAAAAATGGGCAACTTTACAGGACACTCCGCTTGAATACACGATTACGAGAGAAAATTATGAAGACGAAATGACTGGTACAATAGCAGAAAACAAAGAGCTTTCAGAACTTCTCGCAAAACACGATATAAAAGCTACACCAAAAGATTTTTTAGGTGGCAGAGTTGGAATCATAAATAAAAAAGGAACAGAAGCCCTTATGTCAATCAAACAATATTTGCCAACTTTAGCTAAAAACATGCCATTTGCAGATGAATATGAGCAAAATATTTCACCAGACAAAAACACTAAACAAACAATGGTTGATGTTGACCTTGTTGCAGTTTGCGGAGATGTTGGTGCTTATAGAGGTGGAATCACTTTGGCAGAAAATCTTCCGAATGACGACAAATTGTCTCTTACAATCGGCGGTGGAAGAAGAAATGTTTATCACAGACAAATCCGTTTTATCAGCGATACGAAAAAACTTCAAGAAAGACTTGATGCAATTCTTGATAAAGAACAACACAAATACTATCTTGACGAAGCTGATCACTGGTTTACAATCGGTCACGAAAATGCTCACTCACTTGGACCTAAAAAAGCTTGTGAAACTTTAGGAAAATACAGAAATATTATTGAAGAAAACAAAGCCGATATGGGGTCTTTGGCTTTTGTTGATTTATTAACAGAACTAGGGATGTACACAGAAGAACAACGTAAACAAATCATTGTGACTACTGTTGCAGATAATTTCTTGAAATCAAAACCCACAATGAGCCAAGCTCACAGAGTTCGAACTGTAATGCAAAACAAATATTTTTCAGAGCGAGGGGCATACGACATTATCAACGATAAAATCCACGTCAATATTGACAAAGTTGTTCCTATTGCGAAAGAAATGTTATCAGAAATTATTCGAATTCAAATTGACGGCAAATTTGAAAAAGCTGAAAAATATGTTCTTGACAACTTTGTATGGACAGATAATTTGGAACTGATTGCTCAAAAACTTCAAAAAATAAGTAAAACGTTGAATGGGCGCACGGAATCCGAATTAGCAGAGAAATTGTTGAAAGAGGAATAAAAACTAAAGGGCATACACTAAATGTATGCCCTTTTTAAATCTAACCTTTTATTTTTGCCATTAACTTTTGATACAAGGAGTTATTAACACCACCTTTTAAAGGTCCGCCTTTCGATTGCCACATATCAGTATAGCTCCCGTCTTTGAGAATTCCTCTAGCAAATGAATCTCCGTCTATAGTCTTTATATTTATATTTTTATTAATCTGCAGAAAAGCAGGATAATTTTTCGTTTCTTCACTTATATCTGTTATGGCAATTTTACCCTTACTAGATTCTAATGTAGATTTAAACAATTTTCCATCTTTAAAATGACCAGTAACTTCTTTTCCATCCATTCTAGTTACAACTTTTTTTATTACATCGCCATCTTTTTCAAATTTTACAACTGCATTCTTAAATGTTTGTCCTTCTGGCAAACATTTTGATAATTTAGGATTTGCTTGAAAAAATTGACAAACTGACTGTACATTCATAAATTTACCTCCATAGTTTTAATGATAAAAACGGATGTAAAAAATATAATTGCTAAAACATAATACAATGTTAACAAAATTTAACTTTTTATTTTACCTCGTGCTGAAAAGCCCACGCAGAATGATTGTGAATACTTTCAAAAGCTTCACATTCAACATCAAATTCATTGATAATTTGATGATTGCGAAGTTTTACTACAACATCACGTAAAACATCTTCCACAAATTTCGGATTATCCCAAGCTTTTTCCGTTACATATTTTTCGTCTTCACGTTTCAATAAGGGATAAACCGGACAAGAAGCGCAAGATTCAATCAAGTCTACCAAATCTTCTATCCAAACCTGTTCTCTCTCATCATAAGATACTTTTACTTTTATGAACGCTCTTTGGTTATGCGCACCATTATCAGAAATTTCTTTCGAACACGGGCAAAGCGTTGTCACAGGGACTTCTACCCCGAGAATGAATTTATATTCATCATTTTCAATTCGACCCTCAAATGAACAATGGTAGCTCATTGGCGCAACCATCCCCTTTACCGGAGATTTTTTATCTATAAAATATGGAAACTTAAATTCCAATTCTCCACTTTGAGCATCCAAATTGTGAATAATTTTTTCCAAACAGCCTTTTATATCTACTCCTAAGAGATTTTTATGTTGCCATTCCGTCAAAACTTCAACAAATCTTGACATGTGCGTACCTTTATAATCCCGAGGAAGCGAAACACTAACCTTAGCTTTTGCACAAACAACCTGGTTTGAGCTGTTTTTTCTTTGAATAATCAATGGGAGCTCAAGATGTTTGATGCCAACTTTTTGAATATCCACATTTCTATTATCTTTTAAATTTTGAATGTCTTTCATAAATACCTGTTTACATTTCTTAATAAAACTACCCTAAATTAGCAAATTTTTAATTCACTTATACTTTATATAAATATAAAGCTCTCTCTTCTTATTTAAACGGATAGGCCTTGAAAAGATTTTAATCAAGGTCTTTTTTTTTGCTTATTTTTGGTCTTGAGCCGTTGCCTTATCTAAAAGAGCTCGAATTCTTAAATATCTTTCTAATTCAATTCTGAACTTTTTCAAATTGTGATAATAACTATTAGACAGCAATACTCTATTATCATATTTTGGATCAAGT